>JAJZEL010000181.1 GCA_021828575.1 Pseudomonadota bacterium | reverse complement strand
GCTTTCTGGCTCGCTCACATCCGTCGGCAATGACATTGCGTACCAATGTGGAGTCATCCAGATAGGCCTGTGCCTTTTCTCTCATGGGACGCAATTCTGCAATGACCTGTTCAATGACTGGCTGCTTGCACTCCAGGCAACCAATACCTGCTGACCGGCATCCCTGTTGCACCCATTCACGCGTGGATTCGTCGCTGTAGATCTGGTGGAAGGTATAGACCGGACAACGTGTGGGCTCGCCTGGGTCGGAACGGCGTACCCGGGAAGTATCGGTCGTCATGGTACGGATCTTTCGGGTAATGGTGTCCTCACCATCCCGCAAGGCAATGGTATTGCCATACGATTTGGACATTTTCTGGCCATCCAGCCCCACCATGCGGGAAGCCTCTGTCAGCAAAGCCTGTGGTTCAGCCAGAATCATCTTGCCCGTACCTTCCAGATAACCAAACACCCTTTCCCGGTCGGCAGCTGCCAGGTTCTGGGCATCGGCCAGCAAGGCACGGGCAGCTTCCAGTGCCTCCGCATCGCCCTGCTCTGTGTAGCGGGTTCTGAATTCCATGTACAACCTGGCCTTTTTGTGGCCCAGCTTTCTGACCGCCTCAAGGGCTTTTTCGTCAAACCCCGGTTCACGTCCATAAAGGTGGTTGAAACGTCGACCGATTTCCCTCGTGAATTCAATGTGGGGCACCTGATCTTCACCAACCGGAACACGATTGGCGCGGTAGATCAAAATATCGGACGCCTGAAGCAGCGGATATCCCAGAAAACCATAAGTGGCCAAGTCCCTGTCAGTCAGTTTTTCCTGCTGTTCCTTGTACGTGGGTACCCGCTCAAGCCAGCCCAGGGGAGTAATCATGGACAGCAGGAGATGCAATTCTGCATGTTCGGGTACCTGGGACTGGATAAACAGCGTGGTCTGCTTGGGGTCCACACCAGCCGCAAGCCAGTCGACAACCATATCCCAGACATGCCCGTCCAGCTTGCGTGTATCGTCGTAATGCGTGGTCAGGGCATGCCAATCGGCCACCATGAATAGACATTCATACTCGTGCTGGATTTTCACCCAGTTTTTCAGCACGCCGTGATAGTGCCCCAGATGCATGGCACCGGTGGGGCGCATGCCCGATAGCACGCGGTCAGGATACATGTTCAGTGAAACTCCGGTTTCTAGTGGGTCAAGGGGTTACCCCAAGCATGCCAGACGGGCATGCATTGGGGTGGCAGGGGGGGCAACTGCCCCGGCTGGAGACGGCTTTCCCCCGGTCCATGGTAGTCGGAACCACGCGAAGCCAGCAGTTGTCGGCGTACAGCCTGATCAGCAAAATACTCCACTTGTTCCCTGGTATGGTTGCAGGTAACCACTTCAATCCCCCTTCCTCCCACCCGCACAAACTCGTCCAGCAGTTCATTCATGGTGGTGGATCCCATGGTATACCGTCCGGGATGAGCCAGTACAGGAATACCGCCTGCCGCAAGAATCCAGTCCACGGCAGATTGCAGCGGCGCCCACTGGTGCTGCACGTAACCCACCTTCCCCTTGACCAGAAAACGCCTGAAAACGGAAGACACATCACGGGCCAACCCCTGCTCCACAATGTAACGGGCAAAATGGGGGCGAGCCACGATGCGAGGGTTATGAGCAAAACGCAAGGCGCCTTCCAGCGCGCCGGGAATACCCGCCTGCGCCAGTTCGTGCGCGATTTTTTCCGCACGTTCCATACGGCCTTCACGTATACCGGCCAACCCTTCCCTGAGCCCAGCATGGGTGGGATCAATGTTGAGCCCCAGAATGTGCAGGGTGTGCTGCCGCCATGTGACAGACACTTCCACGCCATTGATGAACTCGAGGCCCAGACGCCGGGCAGTCTGGGCGGCTTCATCCAAACCTTCCAGATCGTCATGGTCTGTCAGGGCGAAAGCCGTGACCCGGTTGGAAACCGCCAGTTCGATCAGGGCGGAAGGTTCCAGGAGACCGTCAGACACCCGGGAGTGATTGTGCAGATCGATATTTTGCATCCGTGGGCATTCAGGAAACTGCGTGGACCTCCATCATACCAAATACCAATATCTCCCTCAAAACACGGGAGCCATGCCGGTGAAAACCGGCGAGCATGGACAAACCACCTGAAAATCGAGGAAAATGCTGGGTTATGAAAGTATTCTTTGATCTTTTCCCGGTCCTGCTATTTTTCGTGGCTTATCAACTGGGCGGCATCTACTGGGCCACCGGTTCGGCCATGGGGGCCAGCGCGCTGCAGATCACGTGGCTGCTGGGAACGCGTCGTCCGGTTGATGCCACGGTCTGGATCGGCTTCACCGTGATCACCCTGCTGGGCGGTCTGACTCTGTGGACCAAACAACACCCTGTTCTGGGCATTGAACCCACCGTGTTCATCCGCTGGAAACCCACGGTGCTGTACTGGATCTTTGCAGCCATTCTGGGCATCGCACCCATGGTGGGCAAGGGACATCCCATCCGTGCCCTGCTGGGCAAACAACTGCACCTTCCCGATCAGGTCTGGAAACGGCTCAACATTGCCTGGGCAGTGTTCTTTGCCCTGCTGGGCATCGCCAACCTTTACGTGGCCTTCAACTTCCCGGAAGCAATCTGGGTCAAGTTCAAGGTGTTTGGCCTGATGGCCCTGATGGTGGTTTTCGTGGTAGGTCAAAGCATCTTTCTGGCCCGACACATGGAAGAAAAATAATGGCCGCCTCCTCCACCATGGATCGCATGCGGGCACTTTTGGCCATCCTGAAGCCTGAACGGCTGGAAATACGGGATGACAGCCGCCACCATGCCGGCCATGCAGGTGTAGCTGACGGTGGCGGACACTACAAAGTGACCATCGTGTCCGAGGTATTTCAGGGTCGGAACCCCCTGGAACGCCATCGACTGGTCCATGAGGCCCTGGCTCCCCTGATGCGTCATGAAATTCACGCCTTGGCCCTGGAAACTCGTGTACCTGATAACATGTCCAACGCTCCATTCACCCGAGGATAGATAATGAAACTGAAACAAGCCATGATGTCGCTGGTATTGGTAGGGGGGTCCTTGGCCCTGACCTTGTCCTATGCGGACCAGACCACCGGCAGCCAGACCGGAGAACGCACGGGCGGCCAACGGCTGACCGTCAACGGCGCCGTCATTTCCAACAACCTGATTGATCTGGTCACTGAAACCCAGGTCGCTCAAGGTCAGAACCCGGGGCCCCAGCTGGACCAGCAGGTGCGCAACAATCTGGTGGCTCTTGAAGCCGTCAGCCAGCAAGCCGTCAAGGATGGACTGGACAAGGAGTCACGCGTTCAGGCACAGATGGCCCTGACCCGCGAACAGATTCTGGTGCATGCCCTGCAGGCCCGTTATGCCCAGACCCACCCCATCAAGGATGACGTACTGCATGCGGAATATGATCGCTTGAAATCCGCCCTGGGAACCCGCGAATTTCTGGCAGAACACATCCTTGTGGCCAATGAAAGCGATGCCAAGGCCATTATCGCCAGCCTCCAGAACGGTGCCAGCTTCGAAAAGCTTGCCAAGGAAAAAAGCATGGATACAGGTTCCCGTGACAAGGGAGGCAAACTGGAATGGGCAGCTCCGGGTGTGTTTGACAAACCCTTCGGTGACGCGTTGCTCACCCTCAAGAAGGGTGAGTACACCACTACTCCAGTCAAAACTCGCTTTGGTTACCATGTGATCAAGCTGCTGGACGAACGTCCGCTGGAACCGCCACCCTTTGACGCCGTCAAGGATCGCCTGCGCCAGAATGCTGACCAGCAGGCTTTTACCCAGTACGTACAACAACTGGTCACTCAGGCCAAGGTCACGGGCCGCTGATCGGGTCTGGTACTACTGGTCTCCTGTAAAGGCCGAACCCACTGCGGGTTCGGCCTTTTTCATTCCCCCCTTGAAGTGCCAAAAATCGACCCCAGATAGGCGTCATGGGCGTGATGTCGCCATATTCACCTTGGGAGAATGAACATGTTTAGCCGCGCGTATTCCACCCGCGACGTGTTCGCGGAAATGAACAGACTGCAACAAGAGTTACAACAGTATCTGGACCATACCCCTAGCATCCGGGGCCTGTCCCAGAGTTTTCCGGCCATCAATGCCGGTAGCACAGAACAATCCGTGGATATTTACGCTTTTGTTCCCGGCGTGGATCCCGCTTCACTGGACGTGCAGATCGAGAAGGGCGTGCTCACCATTGCTGGCGAGCGCAAAGCCGAAAACGTTCCTGAAAAGGCCACGCTTCATGTGGATGAACGTTTTGCCGGCCGCTTCCGCCGCGTCGTGACACTTCCTGACGATGTGGAGAGCACCACGGCACAAGCACGATACAGCGATGGCGTGCTGCATATCTCCCTCCCGCGCAAGGAGGCTGTGCAACCCCGTCGTATTGCCATTCAGTGAATTCAAGGAGAAATCATCATGAGTGAACAAACGGTCAAAACCATCGCGGCAGCACGTGAAGCCACCACGCTGCTGCCGGCCGTGGATGTCATCGAAGACGCCTCCGGCATCACCCTGTTTGCCGACATGCCGGGAGTGCCCAGGGACAAGTTTGATCTTCAGGTGGGAAATGACACTCTGACCCTGGAGGGAGAAGTGAGTCTGGACATGCCCACCCAGATGAAAGCCACCCATGCGGAAGTGACCCTGGCCCGCTACCGCCGCGTCTTCACTTTGTCCAAGGAACTGGATACTGGCAAGGTTTCTGCCGAACTCAATCACGGCGTCCTGAAGGTGCGCATTCCGAAAGCTGAACACGTGCAGCCCAGAAAGGTGAGCATCACCGTACACTGAACGCCATTCACCTCCTTGCCGTGCTACCCATTCGGGCGAGTACGGCAAGGCCGGAGGTGGGTTTGCAAAATTCGCTGCGCAACACCACCTCGTCCATTCTTTCCAGCACGAAACCCGATGCCTTAAGAAGGCTTTCCAGATATTCCGGCGTGTGACGGAAACGTCCTCCGGGATCAAGACAATAACCGCCCGGCGCCCTCTGGAGACTGACCACTTCCACCGTGAACCCCAGCCAGCCTTCCGGAGCCAATGCCTT
>JAJZEL010000103.1 GCA_021828575.1 Pseudomonadota bacterium | reverse complement strand
AGTAGAACCATTGGCGGAGAGGGCGGGATTCGAACCCGCGTTAGGTTATTCACCTAAACACGCTTTCCAGGCGTGCGACTTAAACCGCTCATCCACCTCTCCGAAGGGGCTGCATTATACCGAAGATTGGGGTGGGAGGGCGGAAACAGGCTAATTTCTTTGCCCGCGATGCTTCCAGGCAAACAGCAGCCAGCGCCATGAAAACAGGGACTGACGCTTTCTCAGCATGATCCACCCCAGCAGGAAAAAAATCAGGTGTACAGGCCATAGCCCGACCCAGTAGCTCAGACGAGCCTGCACTACCCATGCCTGCGCAATGCTCATGGTGTTGTAGTACACCATGTAGGCCAGCAGTGCGAAGATCATGTTGGTGGAGCGTCCTCCCCTTGTATTGACGTAGGACAGGGGAACGGTAAGCACTGCCAGCACCAGCAAGCTGATGGGCAAACCCAGCCGCCAGTGCAACTCTCCCCAAGCCTCCAGGTTGGGGTGGGTGAGCAACTGGCCCAGGTTCATGGATTTCACCGACAGGGAAGCCCCATTCCCGGCCTTCTGATCCACCCGCAGTTCCGCCTCACCGAAATCCACCAGGCTGTAATTGGCCGTACCGGGTTCGCCCTCATAGCGCCTGCCATGCTCCAGCACGATGAAGCGATCGCCGTTGGAATGGTTGTCAGCATACCCCGTATCGGCCGCAATCACGCCGAGCTTGCCATTCTGGACGGACTGCACAAACACGTTGGATACCTTGCTGGCCCCCTGGCTGAAAGCGTCCACGAAAAACACCTGATCCGATTGCTTCGATTCGCGAAAAACGCCCGGAGTGATTTGTGAAGTGTCATCCCTGTTGTCCAGACGACTCTGATACTCGGCACGCTGACCAATCGCCCAGGGCGTCACCACCAGGCTCATGAGCCCCACCACCAGAGCCATGGGAAGGGAAAAACGCAGGATCGGCAGGAGGAACTGCGACAAACTCACGCCAGAACTGAGCCAGATGATCATTTCGGAGTCTCGATAAAAACGTGACAACGTCATGAGCAGTGCCGTGAATACCGATGCAGACAGAATGACCGGAAGATAGGTCAGAGCACCAAACCCCACCATGGCCGCCACCGCATCCGCCGACAACCCCCCTCCCGCTGCGAGCCCCAGCAACCTCACCACCGTCATGGTCAGAAGAATGCCCAACAGGACCACCAGGGTCATGAGGGCAGCGCGGCTGAATTCCTTGCGCAGTGTCTGGCTGAAGATCATGAAAATGCAGGGCCGTTTTGACTTTTGAAGGGCATTGACCGGATAATTTCCGATTGAGTCTGGAAAATACCGTTCGTCATATGGAGAACCGCTGTGGAATTTAGCATAAAAGCCCAACCCCCCGAAAAAATCCGTTGCGGATGCCTCGTGGTCAGCGTGTCCGAGGAACGGCGTCTGTCGCCTGCGGCCAAGGCCCTGGATCAGGCCAGCAGCCAACACCTGAGCCGTGTATTGCGCCAGGGGGACCTGGCTGGAAAAACTGGAAAAACCCTGTTGTTGCATGGCGTTCCCGGTCTACTGGCAGAGCGTGTACTACTAGTGCACACGGGCAAAAGTCAAAAGATTTCCGGAAGCGAATACCTCAGCGTGATCCGTTCCATGGTGCAAGCTCTGGATGCCATCAACGTCAAGGATGCACACCTCTGTCTGGCGGAAATCCCCGTGCAGGGTCATGACAATGAATGGAAACTGGAGCAGCTGGTGCTGGCCGCCAGGGAAGCCGCTTACCGTATCACCCGTATCGCCGATCAACAGGACCCGGCCTGTTCACTGGAACGTGCCAGTCTCCCCCTGCCGGAAAAAATGAAAGTTGTGGCGGCACAAACCCTCGTTGCCAGGGCACAGGCCATCGCCAATGGCATCTATCTCGCGCGCGACCTGGGTAACCTGCCCCCCAACATCTGCACACCCACCTACCTGGCGGAACAAGCCCGACACATGGGAAAGACCTGGAAATTCAGGGTGGAAGTTCTGGAACAGGCCCAGATGGAAAAGTTGGGTATGGGGGCATTGCTGGCCGTATCTGCCGGAAGTCGCCAACCGCCCAAGCTCATCGTCATGAACTATCAGGGTGCTGCCAAGACCGATAAACCGGTGGTCTTCGTGGGCAAGGGCATCACCTTCGATACGGGTGGTGTTTCCCTCAAGCCGGCTCCCGACATGGACGAAATGAAGTTCGACATGTGTGGCGCTGCAAGCGTGTTTGGCGCCCTGCGTGCCGTTGCAGAAATGAAACTGCCCATCAACGTCGTGGGTATCGTCCCCACCTGCGAAAACATGCCGGATGGCAATGCCACCCGCCCAGGCGACATCGTGCGCAGCATGTCGGGACAAACCATCGAGATTCTCAATACCGACGCGGAAGGTCGATTGATCCTGTGCGATGCACTCACCTATGCGGAACGCTTCGAACCGGATGCGCTCATTGACGTGGCCACCCTCACGGGAGCCTGCGTGATCGCTCTGGGCAACGAAGCCGCCGGCCTGTATGCCAACGACGAGAAACTCGGTGCTCGCCTCCAGGCGGCCGGCGACCACATGATTGACCGGGTCTGGCCCATGCCTCTCTGGGAAGAATACCAGGAAGGATTACGTAGCAATTTTGCTGACATGGCCAACGTGGCCGGTCGTGCCGGAGGAAGCATCACAGCCGCCTGCTTCCTGGCACGTTTCACCCGCAAATGGCGCTGGGCCCACCTGGACATTGCAGGTGTGGCCTACAAGGGCGGCAAGGACAAGGGTGCCACAGGAAGGCCGGTCAAGCTGTTCTGTCACTACCTCATGCAACGTAGCGGACATTGATGGCGTTGTGACCAGAATCGACTTTTATACCCACGTCAAGGACAAGTGGCAGGTGGCCGTTCAACTGGTGGGGAAGGCCTGGGAAAGAAAGCAGGCTGTCTGGATACGCGTGGATAACGAATCCACGGCGAACCACGTGGACACCCTGCTCTGGACCCACCCACCCGGTGGTTTCGTGCCTCACTGCCGATCCGACCATGAACTGGCCTGCGAAACCCCGATACTCATCGACGCCTGGAACCGGGAACCTGTTTCGCACCAGTTACTGCTCAATCTTTGCCAGGACCTGCCGGAATATTTCTCCCGGTTCGAACGCCTTATTGAAATTGTCGGTCTGGAAGATGAGGACCGACAAAAGGCTCGTGATCGCTTCGTGTATTACCGAAACCGGGGCTTTGACCTCCATTCCCATAACCTCAGCCAATTGCGTTCCTGATTGCCATGGACCTCCCAAAAAGTTTTGATCCCCACCCCATAGAAGCCCACTGGTATCCCGAATGGGAATCGCGGGGCTATTTCCGGGCCTCCATGGACCCTCCAGCCCCGCCATACTGTATTCTCCTGCCCCCTCCCAACGTAACAGGAACGTTGCACATGGGGCATGCGTTCCAGCACACCCTGATGGACGGACTGATCCGCTACCGTCGCATGATGGGTGACAACGTTCACTGGCAGACTGGAACGGACCATGCAGGTATTGCCACGCAGATCGTGGTGGAAAGGCAGCTTGAAGCTCTGCAACTGGACCGGCGTACCCTGGGGCGGGAGACCTTCCTGGAAAAAGTTTGGGAATGGAAAACCCATTCCGGCTCCACCATCACCCGTCAGATGCGTCGGTTGGGCAGTTCATGCGATTGGTCCAGGGAACGCTTTACCCTGGACGACGGCCTGAGCCAGGCGGTCACACGTGTCTTCATCCAATTGTACAAGGAAGGCCTGATCTATCGCGGAAAACGTCTGGTGAACTGGGATCCGGTCCTCCAAACGGCTGTCTCCGACCTTGAGGTGGTGTCCGAGGAAGAAGATGGCAAGCTTTGGCATATTCTCTATCCGCTGGTTTCCGGTCAAGGACACCTGGTGGTGGCCACCACTCGCCCGGAAACCCTGCTGGGTGACCAAGCCGTGGCCGTCCACCCGGATGACGAGCGATACCGTCACCTGATAGGTCAGCAGGTGATGCTTCCGTTGACGGGACGCACTCTGCCCGTCATTGCTGATACTTACGTGGATCCTGCGTTCGGTACGGGTTGCGTCAAGATCACTCCAGCTCACGATTTCAACGATTACCAAGTGGGGCAGCGCCATGGCTTGCCCCTCCTGAATGTTTTCACGCCAGACGCCCGCATCAATGACGCGGCCCCCGAGAATTATCGCGGGCTTGACCGCCAGACCGCCCGGGAACGCATCGTGGCCGATCTGGAAACCCAGGGTCTGCTACAGGAAGTACGTGCACATCGGCTAATGGTTCCAAGGGGAGACCGTACCCGGGCAGTCATCGAGCCCATGTTGTCCGACCAATGGTTCGTGTCCATGAGCGGCATGGCTGACAAGGCCCTGCAGGTGGTAAATGAGGGCAAAATCCGTTTTGTTCCCGACAACTGGAAAAACACTTACGCCCACTGGCTGAACCATATCGAAGACTGGTGTATTTCTCGCCAACTCTGGTGGGGCCACCGGATCCCTGCCTGGTACGATGAAAAAGGTCAGGTTTACGTGGCACCCACGCAAGCCGAGGCCGAAAAGCTGGCAGGCACATCCCGGTTGACCCGGGACGAAGACGTGCTCGATACCTGGTTCTCCTCGGCTCTCTGGCCATTTTCCACTCTGGGCTGGCCCGAGGATACGCCGGAACTCCAGACTTTCCTTCCAAGTCAGGTGCTCGTCACTGGCTTCGATATCATTTTCTTCTGGGTGGCTCGCATGATCATGATGACCACCCATTTCACGGGGCAGGTGCCTTTCCGGGAAGTGTACGTCACCGGTCTGGTACGCGATGCCCATGGACAGAAAATGAGCAAGTCAAAAGGAAACATCCTGGATCCCATCGACATCATCGATGGCATCGACCTCGAGTCCCTGGTCAAAAAGCGCACCAGCCATCTCATGGATCCGCGTCAGGCGAGATCCATCGAAAACAGCACTCGCAAGGAATTTCCCGAGGGAATTCCCAGTTATGGCACGGATGCCTTGCGTTTCACCTTCGCGAGCCTTGCCACGCACGGTCGGGACATCAAGTTCGACATGCAGCGTTGCGAAGGCTATCGCAATTTTTGCAACAAGCTCTGGAATGCCACCCGTTACGTGCTCATGAACGTGGAGGATCAGGACTGCGGGCTGGATGAAAAGAGTCCTGTCACGCTGTCCCTGGCCGATCACTGGATCATCCACCGCCTGCAGGATACAGAAGCCGCCATCCACGAGGGCTTCAAAACCTACCGCTTTGATCTGGTGGCCCGTCACCTGTATGAATTCGTGTGGGACGAGTACTGCGACTGGTACGTGGAGCTGGCCAAGTGCCAGTTGGCAGATGGCGACGAAATGATGCAACGCGGTACACGTCGCACGCTGGTGCGTGTACTGGAAGCCACTCTGCGCCTGGCGCATCCGCTAATTCCATTCATCACCGAAGCCCTGTGGCAAAAAGTGGCCCCACTGGCCGGGAAATCGGGCCCCAGCATCATGATTCAGCCCTATCCCGTCCCGGATGACACGCGCCGTGACACAGCTTCTGTTCAGTCCATGGAACGCTTGAAAGCCCTGGTGAATGCCTGCCGTAACCTGCGCAGCACCATGAACGTGAACCCCGGGGAAAGGTTGCCGCTTCTCGTGGGTGGCAATGTGCAAAAACTGGAAGGGCTTGAATCCTATCTCCGCTTCATGGCTCGTTTGTCTGAAGTGACACCCCTTCGGGATGAACAGGATGTGGCCACGGGTATTCCCACCACCATTGTGGAAGACTTGCGACTGGCATTGCATATTGAAGTAGATAGGGAAGCCGAAAGAAACCGCCTGGAAAAACAGCGTGAAAAATTGCTGGAGGAACAAGGCCGTTGTCAGGCCAAACTGTCCAATCCTGGATTCGTGGAACGGGCACCGGCAAACGTGGTAGCCCAGGAACGGGAACGCCTGGAACGCTTCAGCACCAGCCTCGGAGAACTCGAACAACAGTGGAAGCGATTGTTCGAGGTACAGTGATGTTCTTCAGGAACTGCTCTTGCCTTTCTTCTTTTTTTCAGGGGCAAGGTACTTCTTGACCATTTCCAGACGGGACTCCACAGCCGAGCGTTCATAGAAGTCCCCATCACCACTGTGCAGAGCAATTTCCAGTTGATCCAGCGCAGCCGAAGGATTATCCAGCGCCAGATAGGCTTCCGCCAGCGCAGCATGGCTTTCCATCTGCCGGTTTTCACCGGCATATGCCTTGGCAGCCATTTCATAGAGCCGGTGATCCGCACTGGTAAGCTGCAACCGGTTATCAATGGCTGCAAGGGCTTCCCTGTCATGATGCAAATCAATCAGGGTTTCGATATGCCCGTAGTTGAGGGCCCGGTTGTCCGGGTAGCGTGACAACGCAACTTCATACATTTGCAGCGCATTCTTCAGGTGACCCTGGTCATGAACGATCTGTGCGTCCAGACTCACAAATAGGACATGGGGTAGTGCCACAGCTCTGATTGCTGCAAGCTGTTTTTCTGCCGCTGCCAGTAATCCGTTGCGCCACAAGGCCACCGCCTTCCCATAGAGCAACGGAATGTCCTCGGAGCGACGGATGTCAAGATCCTTCCCCTCAAAATAGCGCAGGGCCTCGTGAGGGGTGCCCACCAATGCAGCAATGCGCGATCGTATCAGCAGAAAATCGGGTCGGTCCTGCACCTGACGGTAGGGTACATTTTCAAGGCGGTTCTGAATTTCAGCCAGACGCTCCGTGGTCAGCGGGTGAGTTTGCAAAAACGCCGGGGCTCCCTCATAAAAACGACCATATCGTTGCAACTTGGAAAAGAAAGAAGCCATGGCCCGCGGATCGTAACCTGACTTGATCATGCGCTGGATGCCCAAGCGGTCGGCTTCGCGCTCGTTTTCCCGGCTGAAATTGAGCTCCGCCTGTATCGCCTGGGCCTGAGCACCTACCATTCCTCCCACCGCGCCATCAGGACTCGTACGCGCTGCCAGGATGGCTGCCGCCATGGAGGCAATCGTGATGGGCAAGTTCTTTTTTTGCGCCTCCATCATGCGAGCAATGTGGTGTTGTGTCACGTGAGAAATTTCGTGGGCCAGCACCGAGGCCAGTTCCGATTCGTTTTCGGCTGCCATCATGAGTCCCGTATGCACACCGATGAACCCTCCAGGCAGGGCAAATGCATTCAGCGTGGGATCCTGAAGCAGAAAAAATTCGAACTGCTGGCCCGCCACGTCATCGCTGATGGCCAGCAGGCGGTTACCCACGCTGTTAAGGAAATCCACGCTGTCCGGGTCGTCAAAATAGGCCGGATCACTACGAATTTCCTGCATGACCTTATGTCCCAGGGCTTGTTCGTCCTGATCTGAAAAGACAGCGCCGGAACTGTCTCCCAGATCCGGCAGGTCGTATGCCCTCAACGGCAGGGCCAGAAAGAGCAAAAAAATGGGTGCCAGAAACCGTTTCATACGATTATGATACCCTGAACCCCGTTTCAGTTTCCCTAGATTCTCCAGAGAATATGACTTCATCCCTCACCCACTTTGATGACCGTGGCCAAGCGCACATGGTGGATGTCTCCCCGAAACCCGAAACCCACCGGCTGGCCAGGGCTGAAGGTCGAATCCTCATGGCATCAGAAACCCTGGAGCGGATCCAAACCGGGCAAGCAAACAAAGGTGATGTGCTGGGAGTGGCCCGACTCGCAGGCATTCAGGCCGCCAAAAAAACTTCGGATCTCATCCCCCTCTGTCATGCCATTCCCCTGACTCGGGTCATGGTGGATTTTGAAGTGGAAACCACCCCCCTTGCTGTACGGTGTACGGTGACCACGGAAACCATTGGGCGCACCGGGATTGAAATGGAAGCCCTGACAGCTGTCCAGGTAGCCTTGTTGACCATTTATGACATGTGCAAGGCCATAGATCGCGGCATGCGCATTGAAGGCGTCCGCCTGCTGGAAAAATCCGGAGGCCGGTCCGGACACTGGAAAGTTGATGGCATGGCCCCATAGGCATTAATATGTCGGCGCGTTTGCCGGGAAGTGACCGGGACGTCAATTCCCGAGGCTGACCAGGAGGTGCCCAAAATGTCTGCTGTGCCCGATCCCGATCGACTGGAAACTCAGGAGTGGATGGAGGCTCTTGAAAGTGTCCTGGAGCGTGAAGGCCCTGAACGGGCCCATTTCCTTCTGGAACAGCTGATAGAAAAAGCCCGACGTTCTGGCGCATTCCTTCCCTTTAGCGCCAATACCGCTTACATCAACACCATTCCAGCTTCCATGGAAGTGCCCATGCCAGGCGATCCGGAAATGGAGTACAGGATCCGCTCTCTTATCCGCTGGAATGCCTTGGCCATGGTGGTGCGCGCAAACCGTTCTTCGAGCGAACTGGGGGGGCATATAGCCAGTTTCCAATCAGCCGCCACCCTGTATGACGTGGGATTCGATCATTTTTTCAGAGGCCATTCCGAAAACCACGGAGGCGACCTGCTGTACATTCAGGGCCATTCTGCCCCAGGCATTTACGCCAGGGCTTTCCTGGAGGGACGCATCAGCGAGAACCAACTGGCCCATTTCCGACAGGAAGTGGAAGGCGAGGGGCTTTCCAGTTACCCACATCCCTGGTTGATGCCCGACTTCTGGCAGATTCCCACCGTGTCCATGGGATTGGGCCCCCTGATGGCCATTTATCAGGCACGATTCATGAAATACCTGCAACATCGAGGCATTTCCCCCAACAATGATCGCAAGGTCTGGGCTTTTATGGGTGACGGCGAAATGGACGAGCCTGAATCTCTGGGAGCCATTTCCCTCGCCTCTCGAGAAAATCTGGACAACCTGATCTTTGTGGTGAACTGTAATCTGCAGCGACTGGATGGTCCGGTGCGCGGCAATGGCAAGATCATCCAGGAACTGGAAGCCGATTTCAGGGGAGCAGGCTGGAACGTGATCAAGGTGATCTGGGGCGGACAGTGGGATGCCCTGATTGCAAAAGACCGCAGTGGCCTGCTCCTGCAGCGCATGATGGAAGCTGTGGACGGTGAGTACCAGAGTTTCAAGGCCCGTGACGGGGCATACGTGCGCAAGCATTTTTTTGGAAAATATCCTGAACTGGCCCGCCTCGTGGCCAACATGACCGATGAGGAAATCTGGCGCCTCAATCGTGGGGGCCATGACCCGTTCAAGGTGTACAACGCTTACCTTTCCGCTGTCCGCCACAAGGGCCAACCCACAGTGATCCTGGCCAAGACCATCAAAGGTTATGGAATGGGCGAGGCAGGTGAAGGCCAGAACATCACCCACCAACAGAAAAAAATGGGGGAAAGCGCCCTCAAGCAATTCCGCGACCGTTTCAAGCTACCTATTTCCGACGAAGTGATCGCAGAGGCGCCTTTCTATCGTCCCCCTGAAGACAGTCCGGAAATCCATTACCTCAAATCCCGCCGTGAGCAACTGGGAGGCTACTTACCCATACGTCACCATGACGTCCCTCCCCTCAAGGTACCTGAGCTTTCAGCCTTTCAGGCACAACTCGATAGCAGTGGGGACCGGGAACTGTCCACCACCATGGCGTTTGTGCGGATATTGACCGCCCTGACACGCGACAAGGAAATCGGGAAATTCGTGGTGCCCATCGTGCCGGACGAGTCCCGCACCTTCGGCATGGAAGGCATGTTCAGGAGTCTGGGTATCTACTCATCGGTGGGACAGCTGTACGAACCACAGGACCATGACCAACTCATGTACTACCGTGAAGACATTCACGGCCAGATACTACAGGAAGGCATCAACGAGGCCGGCGCTTTCTCCTCCTGGATTGCCGCCGCCACTTCTTATGCCAATCATGGGGTCACCATGATTCCGTTTTACATTTTTTATTCCATGTTTGGCTTTCAGCGCGTGGGTGACCTCGCTTGGGCAGCCGGGGACATGCGCTCTCGCGGTTTCCTGCTGGGAGGTACCGCCGGACGCACCACCCTGAACGGTGAAGGATTGCAGCATCAGGATGGGCATAGCCAAGTGCATGCCTCATTCATTCCCAACTGTGTTTCCTACGACCCCACTTTTGCCTTCGAACTGGCGGTGATCATCCAGGACGGCCTGCGACGCATGTATCAGGAACAAGAAAGCATTTTCTACTACATCACCGTCATGAATGAAAATTACGCCCATCCAGCCATGCCTGAAGGGTCAGGAGAAGCCATTCTCAAGGGGATGTACCTGCTGCAACCAGGCGCCGGAACGATCGGCCCGGTAGTCCAGTTGATGGGTTCGGGCACCATATTGCGTGAAGTGCTGGCCGCCGCGACGCTTCTTCAGGAAGACTGGGGAGTAAACAGCAATGTCTGGAGCGCCACCAGTTTCAATGAACTGGCCCGGGACGGGCAAGCAACGAACCGATGGAATCGACTTCATCCGGGGCAGGAACGACGCAGATCCCACGTGGAATCCTGCCTGGAAAACACCACGGGACCAGTAGTGGCCGCCAGTGACTACATCAAGACCTTTACCGAGCAGATTCGCGCATTCGTTCCACGACGTTACGTTACATTGGGCACGGATGGTTTTGGGCGTTCAGACACCCGGGCCAAGCTGCGGCATTTCTTTGAAGTGGACCGATACCACGTGACTCTGGCTGCCCTCACCGCACTGGTGGATGAAGGTACACTGCCCATGGACGTGGTGTTGCAGGCCATGTCCCGTTATGACATTGATCCGGAAAAGCCACTGCCTTCTTCCCTCTGACCCATGGCTCAAAACCTTTCAGGCAAACTCTCTTCCATCCTTTTCGGCCCACCACGCGATCCACTTGCACCAGATTCGAGACAACACATTGCGCTGGTAGCCTTCTTTGCCTGGGTGGGACTGGGAGCGGACGGGCTGTCTTCCTCGGCTTACGGACCGGAAGAAGCGTTCAAGGCGCTGGGGACACACACCCATCTGAGCCTCTATCTTGCCTTGGCAACTGCTCTGACAGTTTTTCTCATTTCCACCGCTTACAACCAGGTCATCGAACTTTTCCCTTCGGGAGGCGGTGGTTACAAAGTGGCCACGCAACTGATCGGTCCCCATGCAGGTCTTGTCAGCGGAGCCGCTCTGATCGTCGACTATGTACTGACCATCGCCATTTCGGTGGCCAGTGGCGTGGATGCGGTGTTCAGCCTACTACCCCAGGACTGGCAGGCGCACAAGCTGTTCACCGAACTGATGCTGACCATACTTCTCATGTATCTCAACATGCGTGGCGTCAAGGAAAGCATCAAGGTGTTAACTCCGATCTTCCTGGGCTTCGTGGTCACCCATGTATTGATCATTGTCTACGGAGTGGGCATTCGTGGTGCTGAAATTCCCGACATCATCCACGATACCCTGAACGAAACCACAAGCCTGACCCAACAGATGGGTTGGGTATTCGTGGCTTCGCTGTTTCTGCGTGCCTATTCGCTGGGTGGCGGCACTTACACGGGAATCGAAGCGGTTTCCAACAACATCAATGCACTCTGCGAACCACGGGTGCGCACCGGAAAAATCACCATGTTCTACATGGCGGCCTCCCTGGCATTCACGGCCGCTGGCATCATCCTGCTGTACCTGCTTTGGCAAGCCCAACCCACGAGCAATGGCGAAACACTCAACGCCGTGGCATTCCGTTCGATCATCGCTTCCATGGGTTTGGGCAGCGCACAGTCCCACCTTCTGCTGATGGTTCTGCTAGTCCTCGAAGGTGCCCTGCTTTACGTGGCTGCCAACACCGGATTACTGGGGGGGCCTGCCGTACTGGCCAATATGGCCAATGACGGCTGGGTGCCCATGCAGTTCAGCTCGCTGTCGAATCGACTGGTTACCAAGTATGGCATTCTACTGATGGGCAGTGCGGCGCTGTTCATCCTGGCCTGGAGCGGTGGCGTGGTGGACTTGCTGGCCGTCCTTTACAGCATCAATGTATTCCTGACATTCACCATGTCCCTTCTGGGTCTGTGCATCTACTGGTGGCGGCATCGATCGGATCACCGCCACTGGTTGATCCGGTTGTGCCTGTCCATCGTGGGTCTGGGCGTCACAGGCAGCATCCTGGTGATCACACTGGTGGAAAAATTCTTTGACGGTGGCTGGGTCACTGCCGTACTGACCAGTTCAGTCATCGTGGTCTGTCTCGTAATCCGCCGGCATTACAAGGAAACAGAAACACAGATCGCTCTGGCTGACACACTCCTGGCGGCAAGCCCTGTGAAACCCGTGAGCAATCCGCCCATTCTGGATCGCGACGCCCCGACAGCTGTTTTTCTCATCAACCGATCAAGGGGGGTGGGTATGCATACGCTGCTCTGGGTGCAACGCCTATTTCCCAACATCTTCAAAAATTTTGTTTTTCTAAGTGTTGGCGCAGTAGACACACAGAGCTATGGCGATGAAAGCTCCATGGCAGGGCTGCGCCAATCAGTTCATACCAACTGCGACTATTACGTGAATTTCTGTCATGCCAACGGACTGGCTGCCAAATCCTTTGAAGCCTACGGAACAGACCGGGTACATGAACTCACGCAACTGGCTCTCCAGGCCAGAGCTGAATTCCCCAATTGCATTTTCTTTGCCAGCAAGCTGATTTTCGTGCACGATAACTGGCTGACCCGCTTCCTGCACAACCAGACCGCTCTTGCCATGCAACGTGTCCTGCACCTTCAGGGCATGTTCATGGTGATTCTTCCCATGAAGGTGAGTTAGTGCCGAATTTCCGGCATCAGTGAAGAAAAATCCATGTCCCGGTTAACCGTGATCACAAAAGGATATCCCTTGTGAATCATGATGACCGGACCAACCATTGCACTCTGCGCGAAACCGACGGACGCCGCATTTACCAGAATCTGCCCGGCTGCATCCGTGGCCAATGTATTGCCCATCCCACCCAACACCATGACACCACCCTCAGGAGGCGACACAATGCGCGCCAGGCCAGCGGTCATGAACTGCCCTCCAAAACGCGTCCAGAACCGATTGTCCACCTGATCCTTCATGCCTGTTTGTCCTTCACTGTCCGCAGCCTGCATCTGATCCAGGGTGAAGCTTTCACCCCCGGGAAGAATCAATCGGTGAAACAGGGCCATGATTCGGTCTTGCCCGGCCACGATGTGTGAACGATATTCACCAATGAGACGACTGCCCTTCGGGATGGCCAAATAATCCCCATGCACGGAATCGTAAACGTCTTCCGTCACTTGTGCCGTCAGCATGCCTGGAAGATCGCTGTTGACCTGCGTCAAAAGCACAGCTGGAATCAAAGTCCCTTCCATTACCAGACAGGAACTGGCGGGGGGGACAGGAGTCAGCGGTACAGCCGGTGCCTGATCATTCGCCTTGCCAGAAGCAGAGTTGGCCGCAGGAGATGGTGTTTTCGGACCAGCGGTCAGTCCGGCTGGTATGGCGGAAATGCCGGCAGGTAACACCGGTTCGGCATGATCGACCGGCGTGGGATCAGGTCCAACCTGTTCAGGATTACCGGCCATGGTGCGGTTGATGGCAATCATGCGGCTGCTGGCAATCAAGGCCTGTTTTTTGTCTTCCTCCATATGAGCAAGCCGCTGCACATCTGCCATGGCCCCGGATTTCCCCTCATCCATTGGGACCGGAAGTGGTGCCGCGGGTACGGGAGATGGATCGGCCAGTTGCTCGCGTTGCAGTTCCTGATGCAACTCTGCAATGGAAGGTTCCAGTGCAGGGTGTTGTGCATCACCGGATTCCTGAGACGAAGGAGGTACAGGAGAGGCCTCGACTCGTTCAAACAACAGGTTCTGAACCAGAAAACCAGCCAACAAACCCAATCCCATCCCAACAGCCACCCACCAGTGCAAATTGCGACGTACTTTACCCACAGGGCGCTCTGTCCACCCCTGGTCCACTTCCTCCCAGACCCCTTTCACCGGATGTTCCATGACTCACCGTTTGTACCCATTGTTGAATATTCGTACTTCATTTTTCCCTAGCCTGAGGAGAATCTCGGGCATCAGGCGTTGAACGAGAAAATAATGACCGTGAACCAGATAATTCACCAGCATTTCCTGGTCACCCTGCACCATGAACAGGGCTGGCAATGCCTGGGGCGATTGCACTTCGATCCACGTAAACCGTCCGTCGTCGAAGACACGAACAGGCCGAAAATCACTATCGCCTTCAATGCGGTAATCAGTGTTCAGCAAGGCAGATGAAATGTGTTCCGGTGATGGGTCATGCCAGGTACCCATGGGGCCTCCCGATGAACCTCCCCCACGGAAAGCTCCGCCATAGCCCCACGACACCTTCTGCACCCACCGACCGCTGGTAGGTACACTGCGAAATTCCAGGGTGTAGACACGCCGGTTCGTAACCAGCGTGCCTGCAGTGAACAATTTTTCCCTGAGCGGTTTGACGAACACATGTCCGGGCAGTTCTTCCACCATCCACTGCACCGTATCGCCAAGGGCAAAGCCCTGCATTTTTTCATCGGGCCCAAGCTCAATGTCCGTGGGTACCCCTGGAGAAGCCTCAACCAGATAGGTGGTTCCTGGATCGTAGTCAAAATGTGCCATGTGATTGAAAGCGTCTGCAGCCATGACAGGATTTCCATGCAGAACCTGCCATACCCAGGATAGCAAGATGAGGCATTTATTCTTGACGATCTTCATGTCACTTCTCCAGATCGTCATTGACCAGAAAATGGGTCACGAACAATCCCACGGGGTTGGCCAGCACTTCTTCTTCGGTTCGCGGAGGCACTGTTGAGAAATCCAGTGTCAGAATGAATTTTTCCCGTCGGGCCAAAGGGTTTCCCACATTACGACTCTCGGTCACCACCCGTACGAGGGCCACCTGGTCCTGGATCAGTGAGACACTGGAAATAGACACCGTCCGCGTCAGGGTAGGGTCCTGTTTCAGGACTTTCAGGGGTTGCGTACGCCTGATCCAGTCTGTGAACTCCACCGTAGCCTTGCCTCGGGTCAGTCGATAGGCATCGGCCAGTGATTGTTCTGTCAGGTGAGCATCCAGAGTCAACAGGTTCCGTACCCACTGGGCAATGAAATATCTTTTTTCAGGATCACCTGGCTGAAAATGCCTTGCTGCCCTGGGAGCAGGCCATACGGCACCCTCATCCGCTTTTTCCAGGACAAAAGGCACAACTGTTTTCAAAGGAAGCATTTCGACCAAAGCCAGACAGAGCACCAACAACACACCAAGCAGCCCCAGGCTGATCAGAAAGCAGCGGTTACGGTCCACAACCACACTGCCCTGGATTTCAAACCATTGTGCTCCTGTCCCGGGCAACAACTGGGGAGGTGTCCCTGCTGGAGGCAGGTGCCCGCCTTCTTGCGAAGAACCATCCATGGCCGCTGTGCGACGTTTTCTAAACCTGAACTTCATGCCCCCCCCACCTGAGGAATGAATTTCAACACGCAAGACATTTCATGACCTGCGGAAAAACGCGACAACCCTTTCGTGCTTAATCTCGGAAAATAAAATATTTTCTTTTGTTTTCAATAAAATAAAAAACCTTTGGGAGTGGGTTAATTTCTCCGGACAGCACTTTATGGTATCTTTCTCAGTATGAAGCGCCCCATTCAGGCGTCGTTTGTTTTGTTTCTGTCTGCATCCTCAAGGAGATTTACATGGGTTTCATTCTTCAGTCACTGGGCCGCACCGTTGCCGCAGGTTTCACCCTGCTGCTGATCATCCTCGTGGTGGTGGGAGGTAACCATGTGGAGTATTCCTCGCCGGCATGGTGGACATTTGCTTTCCGCTGGCTGCATGTCACGGTGGCCATCATGTGGATCGGTCTGCTGTGGTATTTCAATTTTGTCCAGATCCCTTCCATGTCCAAGATCCCGGATGACCAAAAACCAGCCATATCCAAGGTCATTGCCCCTGCCGCCCTCTTCTGGTTTCGCTGGGCGGCCCTGCTGACCGTCATCATGGGTCTCGGTCTGGCCTCCATGAATGGCTACATCATGCTGGCCCTGGCCCTGCAGCCTCCTTTCACTCCCATCGGACTGGGCATGTGGATGGGTCTGATCATGGCTTTCAATGTCTGGTTCATCATCTGGCCCAACCAGAAAAAAGCCCTGGGCATGGTTCCAGTGGAAATTGCTGAAAAAGCCAAAGCTGCCCGTACGGCCATGCTCACATCCCGCATCAACACCCTGTTGTCCATCCCTGTCATCTTCTGCATGGTGGCCCAACAACACGGGGGACTGTAAACCGTCTCGGTTTTTCTGGAGCAGAGGGCATCATGCATCGGGTGGATCTGCCCGGGTTGCACGCCCTCGAATCTCCCCTGGTGCTCTGCGCCACGAGCCGCTTGGCTCAGGTGCTGAAAACCAAGTACGACGCACTGCAACAGCAACACCTTTCCCGTTGGACAGCCTTGAATGCCCTCACTGTGGGTCAATGGCTGGATCAACTGGGGGAAGAGTCCCTGCTTCTCGGGGAAAACACCGTTACCCCCATGACTCCGTTGCAGGAACACTGGCTCTGGGAGCGGGTTATCCGCGAATCTCTGGCTACCAGTGAACTCGATGCCCTGTTTAACATTTCTTCACTTGCAGAGACTGCTTCGGAAGCCCATGCCATAGCCACTGGCTGGGACTTCCCCACCGAATCTGCTACATGGTCCACAGAAACACGGCATTTTGTGGCATGGCGCAAGCAGTTCATGGAACAGTGTCGGAAGCGGGGACTGGTGGATCGTGCCGCCCGACACAAACAGGTGGTACAAAGCCTGCGCAGTCGAAACCCACTGCCCGAACAAGTACTGTTTGCCGGATTCGATCAGTACACTCCGCTTGAAAAACAGTTGCAGGACATATTGACCTCAAGAGGTGTCCGGCTGGGTGAAATTTCCTCTCCTGCCTATTCATCTCATCTGTCTGTCCATTCATTTCCAGATCGCGAATCCGAGCTTCTGGCAGCTGCGCATTGGGCACGCGAGCGACTCTCACGCGCTCCCACGGAAAAACTGGCCATCGTGGTGCCGGACTTGGGATCATGGCGACATCTGGTGAAGGATACGCTGGACGATGTCTTCGTTCCCGAAAGCCTGCGACCGGGACAGGCAGAGCTGGCAAGGCCCTTCAACATCAGCCTCGGGGTTCCATTGGATGAGCACCTGCTGGTGGGCACAGCCTTCCAGTTGCTGGATCTTTTGTGCCATCACACGACCAACGGTCCCTCTTTCTTATCACTGCTGCACAATCCGCTCTGGTCCTCGTGGCACCATGAACACACTTCCAGAACCGTACTTGACCTGCGCATGCGCGCAGGTCATCTACCACCACAACCGTCATTGTCCCAGTGGCTTCAATTGATCCGCCATCTTGACCCTGAGCCCTCTCATCTGGCTAAGCACGTGGAGAACCTCATTGCAGGACAACAGGCATTCCGCAAGGCACGAACCCCTTCTGACTGGGCCAGAGCCTTCATGGAACAACTGGCTTCGTCAGGGTGGCTAAGCGAATATTCCCTTTCAAGCCATGACTTCCAGACCCGCCAGGCATTCCTCGAGGAAATCAACAGGCTGTCCCTGCTGGACCCCCTTGTAAACCGCATGGAGGCTTCAACCGCGCTGGCACAACTAGGCAGACTATGCCACGAACGCATCTTCCAGCCCGAAACCACAGGCCACCCTTCCCTGCAGGTCATGGGCCTGCTTGAAGCAGGCGGGCTTGAATTCGATGCCTTGTGGGTAGTGGGCATGTCCAGCAACACCTGGCCTCCCCCCATGCGTCTCAATCCACTCCTTCCAGCCGAATGGCAGCGCCGATCAGGTACACCAAACGCCAGTCCGGGTATACAACTGGTCTTTGCAAAAAAGGTGTATCAACGACTGTGCCAAAGCGCCAGGGAAGTAGTGCTGTCCTGGCCGGCTGACGAAGACGGGCACCAATGGCAAAAAAGCCCGCTGCTCACCGGCCATGATCCTGCCCCCCTTCAATCTACCCAAGTGTTTCCTCATTGGACCGACCTGGCGCTGCAGGCCTCGGCTACCCATCTGGAATATCTGGAAGATGTCTGGGCACCCCCCGTCCCTGAAGGCACTCCCGTAAAAGGGGGAACAAGCCTGATCAGGGCTCAGGCCATCTGCCCTGCCTGGGCTTACTATCAATACCGGTTGCATGCCAGTCAGCTGAAAGAACCCGTCGCCGCACCAGACAACACGGACCGCGGGAAACTGACCCATAAGGTCCTTGAACTCCTGTGGCGTGAACTGCGCACATCAGCGGCTTTGCAACTTCAGACATCGGAACAGTTGAATATCCTGATAAGGCGCGTCGTGGAAGACGCATTGAACACCTTCAGCACATATGCCAAACGCCCACCTCTGCCAAATCGCCTGCTTTCTCTGGAACAATCCCGATTACTGGGCCTTCTTTCGCAATGGCTAGAGCTCGAACTCAAACGGCCTGAACCCTTCGAGGTCCTCGACTGTGAAAGGCGCAAAACCTTCATGCTGGAAAAACTGGAATTGCAACTTCAGGTGGATCGCATCGACCGACTCTCATCCGGGCAACTTGTGATCATGGATTATAAGACAGGGCGCTCTCCCTCCTACACCCAATGGGCCAGGGAGCGTCTTCATGAGCCGCAGTTGCCGCTGTACGCCATCAGCGCAGCTCCGGAGGAAGGTCCTGTATCCATACTGGCATTGGCCCAGGTCAGACGGGACGAATGCAAGTTCATGGGGTTGGGTTGCCTGAAAGATGCGATGAACGGAATCACGACACTTGGCGAAGGCAAGGCTCTCAAGGATTTTTCAGCTTCCACATTTCCGGACTGGAACGCATTACTGGGTTTCTGGCAGACCAGCCTTTCCAGGCTGGCCGAGGAATTCGGATCTGGCATGGCAGGTGTCCGCTTTGAAAATGAAAGGGACCTGGAATACTGCGAGGTGTTGCCCCTGCTGCGTCTGGCAGAACGTCGCCAGCAAATGGGGAAACTCGATGAATGACCACACCCATCCCGACCTTCTGGCGCTTGATGCAGCCCATCGTCGCCTCGCCATTGATCCGGCACAATCATTCATCGTCGAAGCCCCGGCTGGTGCTGGAAAAACCGAATTGCTCACCCAACGCTTTTTGGCCCTGCTGGCACACGCGAATGACCCTGAAGAAGTGGTGGCCCTCACGTTCACCCAACG
Source organism: Pseudomonadota bacterium (assembly GCA_021828575.1). Lineage (GTDB taxonomy): Bacteria > Pseudomonadota > Gammaproteobacteria > Burkholderiales > Ferrovaceae > JAJZEL01. The sequence continues at coordinate 441 of JAJZEL010000103.1, read as the reverse complement.
AGCAGCCGCAGAAATGCGTGAGCGCATTACCACCAGCCTGACCCGGGCAGCACAGGGTTCACTTCCTGACGAAGCCCACAAACAGGTCACTCACCAATTGAGTCTGCAAGTTCTGACCAGAAATCGTGAACGAGAGTGGAATCTGCTGGATCACCCCCATCGCCTCCAAGTCACTACGCTCGACGCCCTCTGTGCCCGGTTGGCCCGGCAAATGCCCTTGTTGTCTCGGTTTGGCGGACAACCCGGCGTATTGTCTGATGCATTTCCCTTATATCAACGTGCCATCAGCAGCGTGATGGAAGAACTTGAAGAAGAAGGTGAAGTAGCCGATGCACTGGCCCGGGTGCTTCCGCATTTCGACAATTCCATTCCGAGATTCCAGACGCTGCTCGAATCCATGCTGGATCGCCGTGAACAATGGCTGGGCAGAACTTGCAGACT
>JAJZEL010000025.1 GCA_021828575.1 Pseudomonadota bacterium | reverse complement strand
GAAATCAGGAAGGCAACGACTGAAACTTAATCTTCCAGAATCCCGGATCCTGCATCCTGATTACTTGTGTGCAACGTCCAGTTTGTCGACTGTGTCGAATTCGAACTTGATCTCCTTCCATGTTTCCATGGCGATCTTCAGTTCGGGGCTGGACTTGGCAGCATTTTCCAGAATGGCCTTGCCTTCCCTTTCGATGGCGACGCCACGGTTGCGTGCTTCCACACAGGCTTCCAGCGCGACACGATTGGCTGCGGCGCCAGCTGCATTACCCCAGGGGTGACCCAAGGTACCACCGCCAAACTGCAGCACGGAGTCATCACCAAAAATGGTGACCAGTGCTGGCATGTGCCACACGTGAATACCACCTGAAGCCACGGCAAAGGCGCCAGGCATGGAACCCCAATCCTGATCAAAGAAGAGACCACGGTTGCGGTCTTCCTTGATGTACGACTCGCGCAGCAAGTCGATCCAGCCAAGCGTGGCTTCGCGATCACCTTCCAGCTTGCCCACCACGGTACCGGTATGCAGATGGTCGCCACCAGACAGACGCAGGATCTTGGTCAGCACACGGAAGTGAATGCCATGATGGGGGTTGCGATCCAGAACAGCGTGCATGGCACGGTGAATGTGCAGCAGCATGCCATTATCACGGCACCAATTGGCCAGGCCCGTATTGGCACAGAAACCACCAGTGATGTAGTCATGCATGATGATGGGTGCGCCAATCTCCTTGGCGTACTCGGCACGCTTGTACATTTCTTCAGGAGTGGGGGCCGTCACGTTCAGGTAATGGCCTTTACGCTCGCCGGTCTCACGTTCTGACTTGTGAATGGCTTCCATGACGAAGTCGAAACGCTGGCGCCAGCGCATGAAAGGCTGGCTGTTGACGTTTTCGTCGTCCTTGGTGAAGTCCAGGCCACCACGCAGACACTCATACACGGCGCGTCCGTAGTTCTTGGCAGAAAGTCCGAGCTTGGGCTTGATGGTACAACCCAGCAGGGGGCGACCATACTTGTTCATGATGTCGCGTTCCACCTGAATACCCTGGGGAGGACCGCCACAGGTCTTCACATACGCGATGGGGAAACGCACGTCCTCCAGACGCAGGGCACGCACAGCCTTGAAACCGAACACGTTACCCACGAGGGAGGTGAACACGTTCACCACGGAACCTTCCTCGAACAAGTCGATGGGATAGGCGATGAAAGCATAGAAGCAAGTGTCGTCGCCAGGCACATCTTCAATGGCGTAGGCACGACCCTTGTAGTAGTCCAGATCGGTGAGCAAGTCCGTCCACACGGTAGTCCAGGTACCCGTCGAGGATTCGGCAGCCACGGCAGCAGCCGCTTCTTCACGATCAACCCCAGCTTGAGGAGTGATCTTGAACACGGCCAGAATATCAGTGTCCAGCGGCGTGTACTCGGGCATCCAGTAAGTTTGCCGGTACTCTTTCACACCGGCGTTGTATGTTTTAACTGCCATGGTTCTCCTCCGTTAAGGGTCTGGGCAATTGAACGAGACTGCGTGTTTGAATCATACGACAAGGAATTCATAAGTGAATTAAATTATTCTGATTACCCGAATCAGAATAATTTATATTTACCATCACCGACGCCCTCTCTTTAAACTCATGAGGCGCTGGTCTGCTACGCGCAGCAAATCTTCCGGGCCTTTCATCGTTTGGGTGTCCCTCTGGGCAACGCCAGCGGAAAATCCCAGCGGTCCTGTTTCAAGCACTGTTTTTGATACGGCGACTTGCAACCGATTGCGCAGCACGGACATTTCCGCTTCCGTGGTCAGGGGGCAAATCATAAGGAATTCATCCCCTCCGAGACGAACCACCAAGTCCTCCTGCCTCAATTGACGTTTCAGGATCTCCGCCATGACCTGCAGAACCCGGTCACCCGCATCATGACCGTAAGCGTCGTTGATCTTTTTGAAATTATCCAGGTCAATCACCATGCAACTCAAGGGAGTCTGACGACGCTCCGCCTGTGCCCAGTGGCGCTTGAGGAAGGCATCCCCCATCCTTCGGTTGGCCAGACCCGTCAGAGGGTCTGTCAGCGTCTGGCGATGCAGCTTGCGTGTTGTCAGCGCCAACTGGGACAAAATCCGCCGATGGGTTCCCCGTTCGCTTTCCAGTGTCTGGTGCAGCAATACATGACGCAACAGGCGCGCCACCTGTGCAGCCATCAGTTCGCCACTGACCTGCGGAGACAGAACAGCCTCCACTCCCGCCTCCAGCAGGTGTGCCACCGTGATTTCATCCGCGCCACCAGACACCAGGATAACGGGCCCTCCCATACTGGCCACCAGCTTCCTGATAGCCGTCATCTGGTCAGATCCCGAGGCATCCTCAAAGCTGATCACGACAATGGTGGGATGTCCGGCTATAGCCTGACCACGCACGGATTCAATCGCAGATACGGTCTTGACCGAAAAACCGGCTTTTTCCAAGGCTTTCTGCCAAGCCGGGGCCTGTGCCGACCTTGGCGCATGCAGTATGACCTCGACCGAGCTGAACTTTCCAGAACTGAGACCTGCTTCCGCAAGGGGACCTGAACCTTCCGGAGCATTATTGGGCATGTCCCGGTTCCAGAGCTTCCAGGAAGCCTGCAACTGACTGACCCACTCGCCAATCTCGGACTCTGGTATGTTGATGCCAAAAGAAGCCATGACTTCCCTGGCCCGCGCTTGCAAACTGGCATCCCGCCCTCGAGTGACCATCGGTGCCAAATCCCAGGAAGCCCGCAACACCTGACCCATGAGCGCCACCCGTTCCTGCCCGGACATGTTGTCAGCGCTGGATTCAGACTGGCGAATCACATCCACCAGAAAATCCGGAAACCCCCAGTCCCTCAGGAGGGCAACCCCAATGGAAAGGTGGTCCATGCCAAAGTTCTGACGCTCCTGGTGCAACAGATCTTCCACATCGTCCACGGTTTCCATCAGGGCACTGTAAGGTTCAGGATAGAACCGGAGCAGGGCCAACTGGCCCACCCGCGCCAGCAAGCAGCAGGTGAACATTTCGGCCGATCCAGCCGGCACCGAGGTGCGCCCGCAAATCCATTCAGAAGCCACAGCCGCAGCCAGAGACCGATGACACAAATCCACGTAAGAGTGGACTTCAGACCCTCCCGAACTCATGGCTTTGTCCAGTACGGACAAACCGGCCGAAAGATGAACGGCGGCATTGACACCAAGACGCATCAGCGCCTCCTCCACCGCTGCCACGGGACGTACGGCCCCATTCCCAGGACGATTGGCCAGACGCAGGAGGCGCACGGTCAGGGCGGGATCGCTCTTGACCACAGCAGCGATTTCATTGAGGCCATGGTCTTCTGACTGTAACAGGGAAAAAAGTCGCAGGGCTGTATGCGAAGGCGAAGGCAACTGCCCCAGCGCCTGAATTTGCAATAACAGGGCACTTTCCGAAACAGACTCTCCAGGGTCGGTCGTTCCTGTGTGATCCATCGATTTTTATCTCCCCTATTTCCGGCCCATCACCAATCACCACCACGAAACTGCCACAGCGCCAAACAGGAAAAACTATCCCCCTTTAACCCAAGGAATGCAAGCTCACCCTGACCAGCAACCCGACACTCACGATCAGGCACATGATGCCAAAAAGTCGTCTCAAATGGGTTTCCGAAACCATATGAACCCACCGTCTGCCCAGGTACATGCCCAGCACCATCCCTGCCATGAATGGCACAGCGATGCCCCAGTGAACGTGGCCCATCGCCAGCCACTGGAGCCACCCCCCAGAAGACACCACCGTCAGCACCATCAACGAAGTGGCGGTGACGGAACGCATAGGCAACGTGGTATGCCGCCGCAACGCGGGAACCAGCACGAACCCCCCTCCCACACCCAGCAACCCCGAAAGAAAACCGGCCAGCGCACCAATGCCCAGCATGATCCGGGCACAACGCCAGTTCCAGATGAATCGTCCACTCTGCAGATCAATCGCACAGACAGGTTGTTTATCAGGAACCACCGGGTTCCTTCCCAGATAACGCAAGCCCAGATAGGCCAGCAGGAAGGCAAATACCACCAGCAGAGGAGCATTGGGAAGTATGCGGGCACACTGGATGCCAAGCGGCGTCATCAGAAGTCCCGTAGTGGACAGCACGAGGGCAGCCCGGTAGCGCACGATGCCTTCCCTGAGCCCCAGCAACATGCCAACACCTGCCCCGACCGTGACGGCAATGAGGGCCACGGGCGCTGCCTGCGTCACGGTCTGATGCATGACCAGTACCAGCAACGGGCTGGCCATGATGCCACCGCCTGCGCCCGTCAGTCCCAGCAACAGTCCTGTGAGCAACCCAAGAAAAACTGGTAGGTAAGATTCCATTCAGGGCGCATCATATCACCCTGGTTCCCATAACCCACAAGCCGATCCCCAGAAGTGCAGGCACGCGAAAATCCCAGGCATGAGGCAATACGAGATACCCAGTCAGCACAAACACCACAGCAAGAAGCATCAGGGCTCTTCGACGCAGCCGGTTCATGCGGAATAGCTCGGTCATCGGTACCCCGCGACCCAATCTCAGACAATGAATATGAAACATCACTCCCGCAGGAGCTTCCACCAACATCCAGGCTACCAGCACCCCCGCGCGATAAAATAATGGCTGAAGAAAGGGCCAGGCAGCACCCTCGCGTCTTGCCCATTCAAAAACCTGGAAGGCTACCCGGCCACCCCAGTGATTCTGGTCCTGCCAGACCTCGTTGGCCCACCACGACAGATTCACGAAAACACCAGGGGTGGCAGCATGCCTGCCAATACGGAATGTCCACCCAACAAGGCCACATAGTGCCTGTCGGGCAAGCGTGCCAGGACGGGTTCGGGCATCAGGGGCACCTCCACCCACTGCTGGCTCACTCCGGCGGTCTTGCCCCAGTGCGTGCCCTTTCCCGAGACCAGATTCTGGGCACCGGACTGGTGGCTTTCCATCTGGACCTGGACAGGTCCCATCCGCTCTGAAAAAAGCTGTTGCGAACCCGGATCCAGAGTGCGAAAGGCCACCAGACTGGCAGCGTTCCCCACCATCATCCGGGCAGCCGCTTCGTTGCCCATAGCCAGCTCCAGATCAGCCACCGTCTGTACGGCAAAAGTCACT
>JAJZEL010000048.1 GCA_021828575.1 Pseudomonadota bacterium | reverse complement strand
TCTATAACTCATGATCAAGGTCAGCATTCTTTATCCCGGTTCCCGGGAAACCCCTTTTGACATGACCTACTATCTGGAACAGCACATGCCGCTGGCCCTGTCCCTGCTAGGCAACCATCAGGGATACCGTGGCGTAACCGTGGCACAGGGTCTGGATATGGGAAACCCGGAACTGGAATTGCGCTACATTGTCATCTGCGAATTCCTGTTCGACAGCGGACAGGCTTTCATGGAGGCTTTCACGCCTCACGCAGATACCCTGGAACAGGACATTGCGAATTACACCACTTCAAAACCCATGGTGCAGTTCAGTGAAGTCCGCATGTGTCATCCGGCGACGGCATCTCATCCCTGATCCATCGCGAAGAACCGGCAGCCCACTAATAACGATCTCAAGGCAACGCAATGGCAGGTTTGGCCTTTTTTCTTGGGCGCCAGCCCATACTGGATCAGAATCAGAGTCTGGTGGGGTACGAACTGCTTTTTCGTGCCAGTACGGCCAATCAGGCTGACGTGACGGACAATCTGGTGGCCTCCGTCACCGTCATCAATCATGCTTTCACTGAATTTGGCATTGAAAAGGCATTGGGGCCGCATAAGGGCTTCATCAATGCCGATGAGTCATTGCTGATGAGCGATATGGTCGAGCTGCTTCCAAAAGACCAGATTGTTCTGGAGCTGCTCGAAACGATCGAACTGTCACAAAAAATCATTGACCGCTGCAGATTTTTGAAGACCCGGGGGTTTACCCTGGCACTGGACGATTGCACACAGGTGACGCAGGAGATGCTTCCATTGCTCGGCCTTGTGGACATCATCAAGGTGGATGTCATTTCACTTTCCAGAGAAGTTTTGTCAGGTCTGGTCAGAGCATTGAAAGGCAGGCATCTGACACTCCTTGCCGAAAAAGTGGACAATCTGGGGCAGTTCGAGTTGTGCCAATCCCTGGGGTTTCACCTGTTTCAGGGGTACTATTTCGCAAAACCACAAATCATCGAAGGCAAACGACTCTCTCATTCGGACATGGGGTTGCTCAGGCTTCTCGGGCAAATCATGGGAGAAGAAGAAGATGCGGCCATCGAGAATACCTTGAAGCAGTACCCGGACATCAGCTTCAACTTGCTGCGCCTGGCCAACTCTGCCGCATTCAGATCCCGGCAGGAAATCCGGTCCGTGGCGTCTGCCATCCGGCTTCTCGGGCGAAACCAGTTGAGACGATGGTTACAGGTCCTGCTTTATTCAAACCGCGGTCCTGGCGCCCACGTCACTCATAATCCATTGCTTCTGCTGGCGGCAACACGAGGCAAGATGATGGAGTCCCTGACCCTCGGGAAAGGCTCCAGGTCCTTCAGGGACAATGCCTTCGTGACAGGGATCCTGTCCCTCATGGACACGCTTTTGGGGGTTCCCATGAAAGAGATCCTGACCGTCATACCGCTGGATGAAGAGGTGCAACAGGCCCTCCTTGAAAAACAGGGAGCGCTGGGTATGCTGCTTGACTTGGTCAGCCGACTGGAAGAAGGCGACCAGGATAGCCTGGAATCAGGACTGAAGGCTTATGGATTGCTTTCGATGGATGACATTACACAGGCACAGGTCAGTGCCCTGGCATGGGCTAACAGCATCGCACCCGGCTGACCTGCCTGACCCGAGAACGGACCCTTGATTTATTGGGGTGACGGATGGGATTCGAACCCACGACAACCGGAATCACAATCCGGGACTCTACCAACTGAGCTACCGCCACCATTGAAGCAAAACGTTCGATTCTACCAGCATGTTGGCGTGCCCGACAGGGATCGAACCTGTAACCCCCAGCTTAGAAGGCTGGTGCTCTATCCAATTGAGCTACGGGCACCCTGTCAGACATTCCGCATTCTGGTCGGGGTGGAGAGATTCGAACTCCCGACATCCTGGTCCCAAACCAGGCGCGCTACCAGGCTACGCTACACCCCGAACCCGTAATTATGGCGTCTCGTGACGGGAAAATCAATGCCGACCCCAAGCATTCACTGGATCACATCAGCCCCCGGAGGGGGGGAAAAATGGAACGTGCCCTGTGTGAAACGGGGAGCATCGTCAAAATGATCGAAACGAATGGAGACCACATGCCCAAATGAATCCTTCAGTTCCATCCTTTGCAGGGCGTGGCCCGAAAACCCCAGGCGCACAAGATCGAAACCCGTATCCTTGTTCTTCGGAATGGCCACCACCCATGACAGACCGTCTGATACCGGGCCTTCTTCGAGCCGGAATCCCTTTTCAAGCGTGTTGTCTCCTGCCAGAAGCGCCGCCGGCGTTGACCCCAGGGCTTCTGCCATGGGTTTTCGCGTCACCTGATTCAGGTCCGGATCCCAGATCCACAGGGTTTTGCCATCCCCCACCAGAGTCTGTGCATACGGAGTTTTGTATTCCCAGCGAAATTTTCCGGGGCGCGCAAAGGAGAATTCACCCGAACTCTTGTCCACAGCCTTGTCCCGCTGGCTGACCTGTTCAAAATGGGCCGTGCCCATCCGTGTTTTTTCCATGAACGCCTGGAGATCTTCCAGACCACTGCCCCGGGCATTGCAAGTCCAGCAAAAAAGTGTCACCGAAATAACCGATCCCCAACGCTTCATTCATTCTCTCCATTGACCGGCATCAGGACTTCCCTGTTGCCATTGGTGGCCATGCTGGACACAAGGCCGGCTCGCTCCATGTCCTCAATCAACCGTGCTGCCCGGTTATAGCCAATCCGCAAATGGCGCTGCACGAGGGAAATGGAAGCGCGCCGCGATTGCAGGACGATCTGGACGGCCTGATCGTACAGGGGATCCTGCTCTCCACCCTCTTGCCCCATGCCCGGAAGGCCCGAACCGCCTGCGGCAGCCTCGCCTTCCAGCAACCCTTCCACGTAGTCGGGTGCGGTTCCCGCCTTGAGATTGTCCACCACGCGATGCACTTCCGCGTCGGAAACATAGGCACCATGCACCCGCTGAGGGTAACCCGCACCCGTGGGTAAAGACAGCATGTCGCCCTGGCCCAGCAGTGTTTCGGCTCCCATCTGGTCCAGGATGGTACGAGAATCCACACGACTGGATACCTGGAAGGAAATTCGGGTGGGGATGTTGGCCTTGATCAACCCCGTGATGACGTCAACGGAAGGCCGTTGCGTGGCCACGATCAGGTGAATGCCTGCAGCCCGTGCCTTCTGTGCGATGCGCGCAATGAGCTCTTCCACCTTCTTCCCCACCACCATCATGAGGTCGGCCAGTTCATCAATGACAACCACTATGTGGGGCTGTCGCATCAGGGGTTCTGGTTCTTCCGGTGTCAGTGAGAACGGGTGAGGGATTTTCTGTCCTGCTTTTTCAGCCTCGGCAATCTTGTGGTTGTAACCCGCAAGGTTACGAACACCCAGGGCAGACATGAGCCGATAGCGCCGATCCATTTCGGCCACACACCACTGCAGGGCGTTGGCAGCCTGTTTCATGTCCACCACCACGGGAGCCAGCAAGTGGGGGATGCCCTCGTAAACGGACAATTCCAGCATCTTTGGATCCACCAGGATCAGGCGGACGGATTCAGGGGTGTCCTTGTACAGGAGGCTCAGGATCATGGCGTTGATGGCCACGGATTTGCCGGAACCGGTCGTGCCAGCCACCAGCAGATGGGGCATCCTGGCCAGATCTGCCACCACTGGATTCCCTGAAATGTCCTTGCCCAAAGCCAGGGTCAGTGGCGAGTTCATCTGGGCGTAAATTTCAGACCCGATGATTTCTGACAGGCGTACCCGCTCGCGATGCGGGTTGGGAATTTCCAGCCCCATGCAACTCTTGCCGGGAATGGACTCCACCACCCGAATACTGCCAACAGACAGGGCGCGGGCCAGATCCTTGACCAGATTGACGATCTGGCTTCCCTTGACACCCACAGCGGGTTCGATTTCATAACGGGTGATCACGGGCCCCGGATACGCGGCAAGCACTTTCACTTCCACATTGAAATCTGCGAGCTTCCGCTCGATCTGGCGAGAAGTGAACTCCAGCGTGTCCTGGGAAATGCCCTCGCGCTGCACATCAGGAGGATCAAGCAATGACAGGGCCGGCAAACGCGAATCGGGCATGTCCAGGAACAGGGGGGCCTGTTTTTCCTTGTCTGCTCTTGCGGACTGAGGGATCTGAATCACGGGCGCCTCGATTTTCAGCGGTGGCATTTCGTCCAGTTGCCGCCTGGCCTGTTCCACGACCGCCTCCCTTGCTTCTTCCGCCTTCTTCCCCACCCGTCTGTCCTGCCAGGCCCGCACCGCATCCAGAAAGCGCATCATGGCCCGTTCGGTACCCGCACCCAGTCGCTCGGCAAGATTGAGCCATGACAATCCGGTCAAAAGAGAGATCCCGATGGCAAAAGCTGCAAGGAACACCATCAGGGCGCCGCTCACTCCTAGCACCGTCGAAGCCCAGCCTGCCAGCTCACACCCCAGGACACCTCCCGGGCCCGAGCAGCCCCCTTCGGGGGTGGCGTGCAGCGGAAGGTTCAGGGCAACGCCCGACATGCGCATGGCCTCAAGGCTTGCAGAAGCCGTCACCAGCAGCGCAAAACCACAGGACATGGCAATCATCCAGTGTCGATGAGGTTCTGCCGTCTCAATGCCAAGGGCGCGTTCCCGTTCTGCCACCAGTGCCCGATAACCACGCCAGACCACCAGCAGCATGCCCAGTACGAACCAGAAAGAGGAATACCCGAAAAGATAAAGCAGGACATCGGACACCCAGGCACCAAGACGCCCTCCCGCATTGGACACTGCGTGGGAAGAAACCCCTACGGACCAGCCAGGATCCTGGTGATTGTAGGTGACGAGAATCATGGAGAGGAAGACGGCCGCGAGCAGAACCAGTAACAGGGTGGCTTCACGCAGAAGACGGGACAGCTTGGAAGGCATGGGGGACGCAGCCATGGGCTCATTATAGCCTTGTTTCGAATGCTATACTTGGGGCTTTTGTCGGGAGGGTAACCATGTCACACACACCCCGTCACTGTCCCCTGCTGATCCTGGGGTCCGGCCCCGCTGGATATACTGCCGCCCTCTATGCAGCAAGGGCCAACCTGCACCCGGTGCTGGTCACCGGCATTGCCCAGGGGGGTCAGCTCATGACCACCACTCATGTGGACAACTGGCCTGCCGACGCACAAGGCGTGCTCGGCCCCGATCTCATGCAACGTTTCCAGCAACATGCAGAACGTTTCCAGACCGAGATCGTATTCGACCACATACAGAAAGTG
>JAJZEL010000150.1 GCA_021828575.1 Pseudomonadota bacterium | reverse complement strand
ATGACCACCCTGGGTTCTGGTCGCTGTTGAAGGGCATCCAGGGCGTTTTGCACCAGATTATGGATCACCTGCCTCAGCCGAGTGGGATCGCCATCCAGTTTGGGCAATCCCTCTTCCAGCTTGAGTTGTATGCGATCTCCCATGGATTCATAGAGCACCATGACCTCCCTGACCAGCACATTCAAGTCCAGGCTGCGAGTTTCCAGACGGGACGAACGCGCATACTCACTAAAATCGTTCACCATGTTCTTGAGCGCTTCCACCTGGTTGATAATGGTGGCCGTGGACCGTTCAAGGATATCGGTCTCCTGGGCAGGAAGATGCTCCGACAGCCTGAGTCTCATCCTTTCTGCAGCCAACTGTATCGGGGTCAGGGGATTCTTGATTTCATGGGCCAGGCGACGCGCCACCTCTCCCCATGCCGCCTCCCTCTGAACCTGCACCACATGGGTGATGTCATCAAACACCAGAACAAAATCCCCACCATGGTCACCGGGAAGTCGAGTGCCACGGAAACGGAGCTTGCGCTTGCCCGATGGCCCGGAATAATCCACGTCACCTTCCCACAAGGCATCCCTGGCCCGGTAGAATTCCTGCACCAATCGGTCAGCAATCGGATGAAGATCGGACGCCGTCGCACCCCAGCCCTCCAAGGCAAGGCCCTGGACACGATGGACACCCAATAATTCATCAGCACTGTGATTAGCACTTTTCAGATGAAAATGCTCGTCAAAAACAATCACGCCGGTAGACAGATTGGACAGTATGCTTTCCTGATACGCCTTGGCAGCCCGCAGCCGCTCCTGATCCTGCAACCGTGCTTCCGATGCTTCATGGAGACGTTGGGACATGGCATTGAAAGATCGGGTCAGCATACCCAGTTCATCATCGCTGACGGTCATGGAAATCTGGGTATATTCTCCTTCGCCAATGGCACGAGTGCCTTCGGCCAACGCTCCGAGCGGAGCCCCCAGACGCTCGGATATCATGATGGCCAGCGCGATGGCGCCCAGCAGGGTCAGCAAAAAGGCCAACGTCAGGTTCAGGCCATACACCCGCTTGAGCCCCGTCCTGGCCAGCAGCAGTTCCTGGTAGCCCTGGTAGGCAGATTCAACATTCTGGGCGTTGTCTGCCAGCACCTGGGGAATCGGGTCCATCAACTGAAGGGCCCGCAAGCTACCGGAATAGGTCAGGGAGTTCACCGGCACCACCACTCTCAGATACAGCCCTTTTCCAGGCACTGTTTCCACCTGGCGGTATACGCGCTGAGAACGCACCTGATGCACGATGGGGCTGCCCAGCTGCATGTCATCAGGAACCACGGCATTGCTGCCTGCACTTGAAAAGGCGATGACATTTCCTGCCTTCGAAAACAAGGTGGCTTCCTGAACCCCGAACTGCTCTCTGAGGTAGTAAAGGGTCGCCGTGTCATCCAGTCCCGGATTCTCTGAAAGGCGCGCCGACATGGCTTCCCCTTTATGGGCCAGATCGGAAAGCAGGCTATCAAATGTGATGCGGCCCAGATCCAGTCCGGACGACAGGGCGTGATCCACATTCACATCGAACCAGGATTCGATGCTGTCAGACAGGAATTTGACGGAAATGCCGTAAACCAGCGTACCGGGCAACACGGCCATGAGAGCAAAAATCACCACCAGCCGCAAGGTGAGCTTCGAACCGAAAACCCCTTTCTTATATTTTCCGTACAGTACCCACAGCTGATATGAAATCAGCCCGAAGAGCACCAGCGCGGCGCCCGCGCCAAAAGCCAGGAGTCTCGGGTAATGCTGTGCAAAAAGCGAGGAATTTCCCGGCGCTTCGGACAACATGTAAAGCAGGGCCGCTCCCGCCAGCAAAATGCTGGTCATGACCCATTTCATGGCGTCAACGTTCCGTTCCAGGGAGTGGACTGCAAATTCCAGTCGTCCGAAGACAGGGCGTCCACTTGGAATGGCTTGGGCAGAAAGGAAATCTCCAGCTTCAACTGTGCCGTGATGTCGTAGCGCCGCCCTGGCACCAAGGCACCAGGTACCGCGAATTGCTGGTGACTCACCTGTGCCAGGGCTTTCAGGGCATCGTCCAGGGTGGAAAAATTGAGGTAAAGGGAGCCAATGGTGAAACGGTACTCACGCGTCAACGGATTGAAACTGATCCGTCGTTCCTGTCTGAGACTGTAAACTGTTCTGTTGAACCAGTACCATCGGGGCTCGGTCACCTCCATGGTCAGGGTAAAGGTCAGCGGTACGCCATGCGTCAGGGCGCTTTCGAGTGCCGGGGTCAGGGGCAGGTCGAAACGCGCGTCCAGGAAATAACCTTCGCGGGTGGTCTGCACTTTGGCATCCTGCATCACGATGCCCCCCGCGTGGGCCATGCTCCCCAAGAACAACATCATCCAAGCCAGTACCCAGGCCTTGAAATCAGTTTTTCTGTAAAAGAGCATAAAAAAATCCGTCATGAATGAGATCGGGAAGAATCTGACCGTTACGGGCCACGGGAATATCCACGGGGAGCATCCGGACATCCTGGTGTCTTTCCAGAAAAGACGTCACCTGATCCTGGTTTTCTTCCCGAAACAGCGAACAGGTGGCATAAACCAGCCGACCCCCGGGTCGCAACACGGACCACAACCGGTCAAGAAGGGAGGCTTGGGTGACTGCCAGGGACACCAGATCTTCCGGTCGCCGCAACCATTTGATGTCCGGATGTCTTCGCACCACACCGGAACCACTGCACGGGGCATCCAACAACACGCGATCGAAAGGCGTACCGTCCCACCAGGACGAAAGGTCGGCGGCATCCGCCACTTTCGTGGTAGCGGTGAATTCCAGCCGATGGAGGTTGGCCTCCAGTTTTTTCATGCGCCCTGCATTCTGTTCAATGGCCCAAACGGTCACCTGATTACCCAGTTCCAGAATATGCCCTGTTTTGCCGCCTGGCGCAGCACAGGCATCCAGCACACGCTGACCGGTTCTCAATGTGAGGAGGGGAGCAGCGTACTGCGCTGACATGTCCTGCACGGAAACATCCCCCTGCTCAAAACCGGGCAACTGATCCACGGGAACGGGTTTTTCAAGGACCACCCCGAACTCCCCGACCAAGGTATGAACGATGCCCGCCTTCTGCAACCGTTCCCCATACTGGACGGGGCTGCAACGTCGCCGGTTGACCCGCAAAGTCAGAGGAGGGTGCGCCTGCGAGATCTCGAGAATCCGTTCCCAGTCATCAGGATGCTGGCTGACGAGTTTTTCTATCCACCAGCCAGGATGGCTGTAACGGCCTTCCACCGTGCCGCGGGCTTTTTCAACCAAGGATTCACGTTCCCGCAAGAGGCTGCGCAATACCCCATTCACGAAACCACGGGCTGCCGCACCCCCGCTCACGAGCGTGGCCACCTCCACAGCAGAATTCACTACCGCATGCGGAGCACTCCGCGTATGCAGCAGCTGATAGGCGGCCACCTGGAGTAGATGATAGAGCGCCGGTTCAGCCGGGCGCTTGCGTAACAATTGCTCAAGCACGGCATCGATCTCGCCCTGAAAACGCAATGTGCCGTAGGCCGTGTCCTGCAGGGAAGCCCGCTGATGGTCGGTCAGCACGCCCTTTGCCCGTTTCCGCGCCTCGGTGAGCGCATGGTCCAGATTCCGGCCTTCGCTGACGAACCCCAGTGCCTTGACCGCCAGACGCTGTATTTCCTGCATCATGCCCCCAGCCGTTCGCCAGCCCGCAGGGGATGGCCCCGCAGGAATTCCCGGACAGACAGGGGTTTTCCTCCCGCCTTCTGCAAACGGGTCAACCGGAGCAACCCCTCACCACAAACGACCACTATGCCGTCTTCTTCCACGCTTTGAATGGTTCCCGGCCTGGCGGTACCCAATGCACCCTTGTCCACCTCGGCTGCCCAGACCTTGAGGGGCTGCCTGTTCCACAGGGTCCGGGACACAGGGGAAGGCGTGAACGCACGAATGGACCGCTCCAGAAAATCGGCGCTTTCCTGCCAGTTCATCATGCTGTCTTCCCGGGAGATCTTATGGGCGTAGGTAATGCCCTCCGCAGGCTGGGGTCGGGCAGACAGGCAGCGTCCACGCTCAAGGATGTCCAGCACCTCAAGCAGTGCCTCCATTCCCAACACTGCCAACCGATCCTGCAAAAGCCCTGTAGTGTCGTCCTGTCCTATGGGGCAGCGGCGCTCTGCAAGCACGGGTCCGGTATCAAGACCTGCCTCCATTTGCATGATGCAAACCCCGGTTTCCAAGTCTCCCGCCTGGATAGCGCGTTGTATGGGGGCTGCGCCCCGCCAGCGCGGCAGCAGTGAAGCATGCACGTTGACCGCCCCCAGAGGCGGCAATTGCAATATGGCTTCCGGTAGCAGGAGACCATAGGCAACGACCACCATCAGGTCGGGTGCAAGCGTCCTGATGAGTTCCCTGACTTCAGAAGACTTGAGATGTTCCGGTTGATACACCGGGATTCCGGCTTGCCAGGCCCGATTTTTTACCGGACTGGCCTCCACGCGCTGTCCGCGACCGGCAGGTCGGTCGGGTTGGGTCAGAACGGCAACCACTTCCTGCCCGGCCTGAACCAGCGCGTCCAGATGTCGGGCAGCAAACTCCGGAGTCCCGGCAAAAAGGACGCGCATCAGAGTGTTTCCCTGGCCCGTTTACGCATTTTTGTCTTGATGCGATTTTGCTTGAGAGGAGACAGGTAATCCACGAACACCTTGCCTTCCAGATGATCCATTTCGTGCAGTAAACAGGTGGCCATAAGGCCTTCTGCCTTTATCCTGAAAGACCTTCCTTCCCTGTCAAGGGCTTCCACTTCGGCGCGTTCCGCACGGACCACCCAGTCATAGATTCCGGGAACGGAAAGACACCCTTCTTCCCGCTCGCAACTGCCTTCCTCTGACACCAGGACCGGATTGATGAAAACCAGTGGGTGCTGCTGGTCATCGGACACATCGAGCACGATCACACGCAGGTGAACATCCACCTGCGTGGCCGCCAGTCCGACACCATGAGCAGCCCGCATGGTCTCGATCATGTTGTCGGCCAGGGCACGAATGTTGTCGTCCACTTCAGTGACAGGGGTCGCCCGTTTATACAGGCGTGGGTCCGGATAACGAAGAATAGGGAGAAGGGCCATGGTTCAGCTCATTTCAGGCACAAATGACCGTTGGATGACGCCATTATATATCCCCGGAGGTACCCATTTCGTTGAAAGCCCGTCTCGATACCACGGAATTCTCCCGATTCCACAAGGATCACGTGTCATTTCCGCCCCTTCTGAGGGAATTGCACGATGGGCCGGATACCCTGTTCATCAGAGG
>JAJZEL010000178.1 GCA_021828575.1 Pseudomonadota bacterium | reverse complement strand
TCAGGCCATGCTGGCCAAGCGCATGGGAAAGTTGCGGGTCATCGCGGAAACAGGGGCTGGCCAGCATGGCGTGGCCACAGCCACGGTGGCCGCCCGGTATGGGATGGAATGCGTGGTGTACATGGGTTCGGAAGACGTCAAGCGGCAGGCCCAGAATGTGTATCGCATGAAGTTGCTGGGCGCGCGGGTCATCCCCGTGGAAAGTGGATCAAAAACCCTGAAAGACGCACTCAATGAGGCCATGCGCGACTGGGTAACCAATGTGCAAGACACTTTTTACATCATCGGTACCGTGGCCGGGCCTCATCCCTATCCCATGATGGTGCGTGACTTCAATTCTGTTGTAGGTCATGAGTGTCTGGTGCAGATGGAAGAAATGTCGGGTCGTCAGCCGGACGCCATTCTGGCCTGCGTAGGAGGGGGATCGAACGCGATGGGGATTTTCTACCCCTACATTCCACATGAGCAGGTGCGCCTTATCGGGGTTGAAGCCGGTGGGGCCGGACTGGATACGGGGCATCATGCTGCCTCTCTGTCTGCGGGAACCCCAGGCGTCCTGCACGGTAATCGAACCTATCTGTTGCAGGACGCAGATGGCCAGATCGTGGACACACATTCGATTTCTGCCGGGCTCGATTATCCAGGGGTGGGGCCTGAACATGCCTGGCTCAAGGATTCAGGCCGTGCCCGGTACGTGGCCGTGACGGATGACGAGGCCCTGAATGCTTTTCATACCTTGTGTCGCATGGAGGGTATCATTCCTGCACTTGAATCCAGCCATGCGTTGGCAGAAGCCATGAAGATGGCTCCAGCCATGAGCAAGGACAAGATTCTGCTGGTCAATCTGTCCGGCAGGGGAGACAAGGACATGGCAACAGTTGCTCAGCGCAGCGGGCTTGCGTTTTAAACCGGAGTGTTTTGTGTCACGGATTGATGTCACTTTTGAACACCTGAGTCGGCAACGGCGAAAGGCCCTGATTCCTTTTTTTTCGGTGGGTGATCCCGACTTGGCATCCTGCGTTCCCATCATGCATGCGATGGTGGAGGGGGGGGCCAATATCCTGGAGTTGGGGGTGCCCTTTTCCGATCCCATGGCCGATGGCCCGACCATTCAGCGTTCCAGCGAACGTGCGCTCAAGAATGGGGTGAATCTTCGCCAGGTGCTGGAACAGGTGGCTTTATTTCGCCAGCAGGATACACAGACACCTGTGGTGCTGATGGGCTATGCCAACCCCATCGAACGCATGGGGCTGGCTTCATTTGCCGACGCTTGTGCCAAATCCGGTGTGGATGGGGTACTGGTGGTGGACTATCCGCCCGACGAGGCAGTGGGGCTCTCCCAACTGCTCAAACCCCTGGGTCTGGATTCCATTTTTCTGATCTCTCCCACAACCACCGATGATCGCATGCGAGAAATTGGTGAGCTGGCCACGGGATATCTTTACTTTGTTTCCCTCAGGGGGGTGACAGGCGCGGCACACATCAATCCGCAGGAGGTCACTTTTCAGATCAATCGCATCAGGAATCATACGGCGGTGCCCGTGGGGGTTGGCTTTGGCATCCGCGATGGAGAAATGGCCCGCCAGTTATCTCAAGTGGCAGATGCCGTTGTGGTGGGATCGCGCATCGTGGAAGAAATCGAAGCCAATCCCGTACAGGAGGTACCGCAGCGCGTGAAAGCCCTCATCAGCCGGTTTCGCCAGACAATGGACACCACCACATGAGCTGGTTCAAGAAACTGCTTCCTCCGCGCATCAAGAGGGACAAGAACAACGTCAAGGGGTCGGTTCCCGAAGGGCTCTGGGTCAAATGTCCTTCCTGCGAGGCAGTGCTTTACAGAACCGACCTCCAGTCCAACCTGCAGGTTTGCCCCAAGTGTGCCCACCACCATCGTATTTCGGCACGCACCCGCCTGGACATGTTCCTTGATCCCGATGGACGCTACGAGATCGGGGCAGAAGTCACCCCTCTGGACCCCCTGAAGTTCAAGGATAGCCGTCGTTACACGGACCGGTTGTCAGAGGCCACGAAAAACACCGGAGAAACCGACGCCCTTGTGGTCATGCAGGGTTCGCTCAAGGGCATGCCCCTCGTGGTGGCAGCGTTTGAGTTTGAGTTCATGGGCGGGTCCATGGGTTCTGTCGTGGGTGAACGATTCCGCCGTGCTGTGGAGACCGCCCTCGAAATGGAATCCCCTTTCGTCTGTTTCCTGGCGAGTGGCGGGGCCCGCATGCAGGAAGGCCTTCTTTCACTCATGCAGATGGCAAAGACTTGCGCGACCCTGACACGGCTCAGTGATGCACACCAGCCTTACATTTCCGTCCTGACAGACCCCACTATGGGGGGGGTGTCGGCAAGCTTTGCCATGATTGGTGATGTGGTGATTGCCGAACCCAACGCACTGATTGGTTTTGCCGGTCCCAGGGTTATCGAGCAAACCGTTAGGGAAGTGCTTCCTGAAGGGTTTCAGCGCTCAGAGTTCCTTCTCAACAAGGGAGCGATCGACATGATCGTTGACCGGCGAGAGGCGCGTGACCGAATTGCCAACCTTCTGGGCATGATGTCCGGAAAGCTTCCCATGTCCTGACTTGTTCATGAAACCGTTGCAGGATGATCAGGAAAGGAGTCTTCGGGTCAGGGGAAGACACCGGGTCATGGGGGCCATCCTTATTCTGACGGGACTGATTCTTGCCTTCCCACCCTTGTTCGAACGGGCCAGGGATCCCAAGGTTGTCGCAGTGAATGAAAGCGCTTCCTACCAGACAGCCACTTCCCCAGCCACCCGATTGCCACTGGTTCCGACAAACGGAATCCAGTTGCCCGATCATCCGGGAAAGGATGTTGCCGTACTGCCTCCATCATCAGTGACAAACAATGTTGGAGCCAAGCCGTCGGTATCTCCCAAACCAGCTGCTTCTGCGGGTTCTGGAGAACTATCTGAGGAGGTTTCCCGAGGTACTTCCGGACAGACAAGAGCAACACTACCTGAAGCGCTTGCTACCAAGCCTCCAGAAAAAACAGAAATTCTGCTGCAGGTGGGCGTTTTTGCCAGTTCTCACAAGGCGGGCATACTGGCCAAAAAACTTCGCAAGCATGGTTTCAAGGTGATCTCCGAAGAGGTAAGCATCAATGGCAGCAAACGATTGCGGATTCGCGTGGGGCCCTATCCTACCCGGACAAAGGCAAGAAAAGTCATTGAACAGCTGAAGGCCCTGGATGTGCCGTCCATGATGGTGGTTCCATGATGGCCCTGAATTGGGTGGACGTTCTCATTCTGGCCATTGTGCTGGCCTCGGTGCTGATGGGTGGAGTGCGTGGTGCCATCCGGGAAATGTTCTCGCTGGTGGGTTGGTTTGCGGCATTCTGGGTGGCCAGCCTGATGAGTCCAAAAGGCGAGCAGTGGCTGACGGGGATGGTGTCCAGCCCCACTTTCCGGTGGTTGATCGCGTTTGCCCTGTTTTTCATTGCCGGATTGGTGCTGGTGGAACTTCTGGGCAATGTGTTGGGATATTTGGCAGGAAAGATTGGTCTGAAAAGCCTGGATCGTCTCCTAGGGGCACTGTTCGGACTCATCAGGGGGGCATTTCTGGTGGTGGTGCTGGTGACTTTGGCTGGCATGATGCCATTTTCCCGGGAGCCGGTGTGGAAGGAGGCATTCCTGGTGAAATGGGCGCAGAAGGCAGGGCAGGTTTTCATGCAACACTTGCCGACGGGAATTGGCGCGAAACTACATATTTGATCCGGTGATGTTTTGTAACTGGAGTAAAATGCGCCTTTCAGGAACCGAAGAGCGGGTGGGGCGATCATGTGCGGAATCGTGGGTATCGTAGCCAAGTCCCCGGTTAACCAACTGCTTTACGACGGGCTGCAGCTTCTACAGCACCGTGGGCAGGATGCGGCTGGCATTGCAACAGCCGAAGGCAGCACGTTCCACATGCACAAGGGATTGGGTCTTGTGCGGGACGTGTTTCGGACGCGCGACATGCGCTCCCTGATGGGCAATGCTGGCGTGGCTCATTGCCGGTATCCTACGGCAGGGTCAGCCAGCTCTCCAGCGGAGGCCCAGCCCTTTTACGTGAACTCGCCCTTTGGCATCGTTCTTGGGCACAACGGCAATCTCACCAACTCCGAAGAATTGCGTGCAGAGCTGTTCGAGCAGGACAAGCGTCATGTAAACACCAACTCGGACTCCGAGGTGCTGCTCAATGTGCTTGCTCATGAACTGCATGCCGTGGCGAAAACGCATACCCTAGAACCAGAGGATATTTTTAGGGCAGTTTCCCAAGTGTATCGTCGGTGTCAGGGGGCTTATGCCACAGTCAGCATGATTGCAGGGCATGGTTTGCTGGCCTTCAGGGATCCGCATGGCATCCGACCGCTGGTGGTGGGTCGTCACATGGCTCCGGAGGGCACCGAATACATGGTGGCTTCTGAAAGTGTGGCAATGGATGCCTTGGGATTCGAACTGGTGCGCGATGTGGAACCTGGTGAGGCCATTTTCATCGATATGGGAGGGAATTTCCACAGCCAGATCTGTACAGATTCTCGCATGAAGAATCCCTGCATTTTCGAGTTCGTCTATCTTGCCCGGCCTGATTCTGTCATGGATGGCATTTCCGTGTACGAAACCCGTTTGCGCATGGGGGATAGTCTTGGCCAGAAGATCAGACGAGTGGCGCCGGACCTTCACATTGACGTGGTGATTCCCATCCCTGACACGAGCCGCCCCAGCGCATTGCAGTTGGCCACGCGATTGAACGTGCCCTATCGTGAGGGATTCATCAAGAACCGCTACATTGGGCGTACTTTTATCATGCCAGGGCAGTCTCTGCGAAGGAAATCTGTACGTCAGAAACTGAATGCCATTGGCATGGAATTCAAGGACAAGGACGTGTTATTGGTGGATGACTCCATCGTTCGGGGAACCACCAGCCGGGAAATTGTCCAGATGGCCCGGGATTGTGGCGCACGCAAGGTCTACTTTGCTTCGGCCGCACCCCCGGTGCGCTATCCCAACGTGTACGGAATTGACATGCCTTCGCGGCATGAATTGCTGGCCACGGGTCGAACAGATGAGGAAATCGCCCAGGAAATCGGCGCCGATGCCGTGTTTTACCAGGATCTGGATGATCTGGTGCAGGATGTGGGTGCCGGGAACCAGGCTGGCATTGCGCGGTTTGATACGTCCTGTTTTGATGGGTGCTACATCACGGCGGAAGTAACTCCAGAATATCTGGCGCAGATCGAGACGCAGCGGCATGACGGGGAAACCCGCAAACAGGGGGCCACAGTCACGCAACTGGATCTCAACCTTCAAAGGAATGCGTCGTGACCGATGATTCATGGGATCCTGAAACTCGGGCTACCCGAACAGATACTCAC
>JAJZEL010000148.1 GCA_021828575.1 Pseudomonadota bacterium | reverse complement strand
TCAAGGATACGTTCCGATGCGTTACTCACCCGTTCGCCACTCGCCACCAGGGTTGCCCCCGTGCTGCCGTTCGACTTGCATGTGTAAAGCATGCCGCCAGCGTTCAATCTGAGCCAGGATCAAACTCTTCAGTTCATTCCTGTTTCCCCTCTTCAGGGGTCGCTCACTCAAATTTACCTAACGGTTCCTTCTCGTGAGCACTGCTTAACTTCTCTTCCCTCAGCAGCGCCCACACCTATCGGTTTCTCATCTTTTAAAGAGCAGACTCTATTGGTTGCGGGGGTAGGATTTGAACCTACGACCTTCGGGTTATGAGCCCGACGAGCTGCCAGACTGCTCCACCCCGCGTCCGTCGAGTAGAGTCAGCAACTATAGCAGTGATATTCCACTACTGTCAATGGAATATCGCCCAATCGGATATCGCCGCCCACTGATCAGTGCCCTGGTATGGCTGGCCAACCCCTCCGGAACAGGGATGTTTCGCACCGTTCGGGGATGCGCAATGCCTTCCGCAAAGAGGAAAGAAAACCGCTGGGAATCCGAATAGGGCAACACGTGACCAATTTGGCCAGCCCGTATCCTGTCCTGCATGCAAGCCCACCAGCGGTAATCCAGAAGATCCGAATGATGCTCCAGAAACGCCTTGCGTACCCTGGGGTCCGTCAGCAGGAAATGGGCAAACTCCTCCGGAAACACGTCATTGGGATCCACGGAGTACCAGGGTTCGGAGGCCATCTCGTCTTCAGGTGTACGAGGGTCGGGGATTTTCCTGAAATGACAATTGGTCAGGTAATCGATCTCGTCGTAATCGTAAAACACCACCCGGCCGTAGCGGGTCACACCAAAATTCTTGTAGAGCAGGTCACCCGCAAATATGTTCACCGCAGCCAGCTCCTTGAGCGCCAGGCCAAATTCGTTGACCACGTGAGCCAGCTGCTCGTCATTGGCCTTGTCCATGTAAAGATTCAAGGGAACCATTCGACGTTCAATGTAGAGGTGCCTGACAATCAGGGTGTCTTCGGTTTCTTCAATGGAGGATGGCACCTGGCTGCGCAGTTCCTCCAGCAGCTCATGCGTGAAGCGCTTCTTGGGAAAAGCCACCCCGGAATACTCGAGGGTATCCGCCATTCGTCCCACGCGATCATGGTACTTGACCAGCATGTACTTCTCCTTGACCTGGTCACGATTGATCTGTTTCGGGGGAGAGAACCGGTCCTTGATGACCTTGAAAACGTAAGGATAGGAAGGCAAGGTGAACACAGCCATGACCAGCCCCTTGATGCCGGGTGCAATGATGAATTCATCGCTGGAATGCTTAAGGTGGTGAAGAAAATCCCGATAAAACAAGGTTTTCCCCTGTTTTTGCAAACCCAGGATGCTGTAAAGCTCGGCCTTGGGCTTGTTAGGCAGCAAACTGTGCAAAAAACTCACATAAGCCGACGGCACTTCCATGTCCACCAAAAAGTAGGCCCGGCTGGAACTCACCAGAATGGCCAGCTGTTCCGCAGTCAAAAGGATGGTGTCCACCATCAGGCATCCTTCATCATCGTGCATGACGGTCACGACAAAAGGGTATTGCTGCCCGCCATTGATCATCTTGCCAAAAATATAGGCAGAGGTGTTGCGATAGAACACTGAACCCAGGACCTGAATCTGGTGATTGGCCTCCAGTATCAAAGGAGCGGAAAGATGCATGCGCCAGGACTTCAGAATTCGGCGCACATCCCGGTGAAGATTGGCAAAAGGTCGCTTGAACCCCATGCGCGAAACAATCTTTCTCAAAGTGGTGCGCAAACCATCCCTGAGCGGGTAATCACAATGGTAGGACGGTGGATCGGAATCGATGTGTTCAGTGGATACACCGGGGCGGACAAAGATATAGGCATTATGATAATAGGAACGGTGCAGTATCTGGCAACACACCGAATTGAAAAAGCTTTCTGCCAGTTCAGGCTGTTTGTGATCAGTCAGGAGAACGATGTATTCCAGCTTGATTTTTTGCCAGACCCCATCCTCCAGGGTATCCGCAGAAAACTCGCCGACCAGTCGCTTGACCGCCTCCTGTACGCGAATATCGTAAAAACTGATCCGGTCTGTGGTCACCTGCTGCAAAGTGGCCCAGTCACCAGCATCAAACAGGTCTGAAGCCTGCCGGCTCGCCTCACGAAACAGCCTGTAGTGCCTGTCAAACCCATCCAGCAGGGCTTTGGCCAGTATACGTGCCCGTTGCGAATCATCGTCAGCGACCATGTCCGTCACCTTGTCAGCACAAGGTCTGGAATTCCGTCCATCCCTGCCCACAACACCGCATTCTGGCCATAACGCCTGCCCAGTTCCAGTGATTCCTGGCGCGACACCCCCAACACCAGAAGACAGGGTTCTCCCGGGCAATGCCCCTGGGGATCTTCCCCCACACCTTCGACAAACGACCAACCGGCAGTCCTCACCTCATGCCGCAGGCGATCCTGCGCCATTTCGTTTTCCTGGTGGGAACGCTGCTCGCTTCGAGGATTATAGGCGCTGACAAAACAGGCCCCCAAGACTGCGTGTCGAGCCAGCAGATCCTGCAATGGCGGGCAGGCCAAGCCAATGCGCATTACAAAGGGCGCATCCCCGAATACCCGGTACTCACTGTTTTTATAAATATCCAGAAGATCTGGTTCGATGGCAGTGGAGAGTTTCTGGTGACCATCCTCCCTGTTTGAGCCCTGGGGCATGAATCCACTTCCTGAATGAGGTGAGTGTCATTCTGCCCGAAGTCGGGCAGACCAGTCCATGCCTCAGCGTCAACCGAAGTGACGCAGGATCAGCGCCTTCATTTCGTCAATTCGCACCGGCTTGGGTAGATGATCCGTCATGCCGGCTTCGAATGCCTGGCGACGGTCATTCTCGTGGACATGGCCCGTCACGGCCACCAGAACGGTGCCGCTATTGACCCCCCCTCCCCGCCGGATTTCCCTGGCGCAGGCATAGCCATCCATCACAGGCATGCTGACATCCAGGAGAATCAGATCATAGGAATTGGCGGCAGCCAGTGCCAGTGCCTGCAATCCGTGATTCACCACATCCACCTGGTGTCCCAGGCGGATCGCTATTTTTTTCATGAGTTCGCGGCCAATGGGGTCATCTTCTGCCAGCAGAAGGCGCAGACTGAAAGGCCCCGAATGATCTGTGGTCACAGCGGAATTCTCGGTGAAGTTCCTACCAGACCTGTCTGCAAAAAACTTTCGATGGCGCTTCGTGTATCCAGCACCACCTTGGTCAGTCGGGACTGGTCATGAGGGGTTGCCAACCCTTCCGCGCACCGCCATTCGATTTCCTGGGCCAGGTGGGAAAACCGTGAAAGTCCCATGGCACCCATGGACCCTTTTGACTTGTGAGAGAGCTGACCAAGTTCCTGACGGGTTAATTCGGCTTCCAGTTCCCCGGACAACCCAACCAGATATTCGAGTGCGCGCTCAAGCATGTCCCTGAGGTCCTCGTGGGTCAGGAGATCAGACAGCCGACCCAACACCTGAAAATCAATCAATGGATAATCACCGGCTTGCATAATGACCCGTACCCCACTCAGGACTTGGCCCACAACAACACATTCCGGATTTTTCACGGCGCAACATAATTAACAAAAAATAAAGATTTCCGGTTGGAAAATGGCTTTTGGGTGTAGAATCAGGAGACTAGACTGCGATCCTGATGTCAATCGCCAGAGGATCCACTGTAGCATATTTGTAAATCCTATAAAAATGAATATATGTAAGGAGTCTGTCATGATTTCCCGTTTGCACGTTGCCATTGTCAGTTCGTTCCTGCTAGCGACCACAACGGCGCATGCTCTGGAAGCCGGCGACAATTTTGCAGCTGTCGGGGTCGCGGGAATCAGCACCTCACTGGCTGCCACCAGCCTGAATTACTCGGGCAATGTTGTCCTATCAGGCCCCACGCTGGTCTCGGGTCCCCTGCCCATTTCATCTGCCAATGCCTCCGGATCAAGCACCATTGCCCTGATACTGGGCCACATGTTTACCGATCATTTTGCACTGGTGCTCGATATGGGGTACCCCCCAAAAACAAGTCTTTACATGACTCAGCCCATCCTGACTCGTGGGGCTTCCACACAAATTGCCTCAGTGGACCTCTGGAGCCCCATGGTGGTGGGAAGGTACTATTTTCTGGATAAATCCTCAAACTTCAGGCCCTACCTCGGGGCAGGAGCCACCTATTCACGGTTTCAGAACCTGACACTCACCAGCGCCGGACAATCCCTGGCACCCAATGGAGCCAGTCTGGACTCATCCATTGGCTGGGTAGCCAGCATGGGCTTTAACTACGATTTCACAAATACCCGATATTTCCTGACGGGGTCCCTGACCTACACGCAAACCCGAACCACAATGCGTGTCAACAATCTGGCTGACCCGGCTCCCACCGGTCCGGCAGCTACCACGCCCATCCGGATGACCAACGCCATTGGCTTTTTTGGGTTTGGCTGCCGCTTCTGAGCCCCCCCCTCTCACTCACTCATGCCCCCCTCGGGCTACGCACGGGGAAGTTCTGTGATAAATATGGGTTTCCTCGTCAAAGGAGATCCCATCGATGAACTCGCCAACGCCCGCTGTTCTAGACGAAGAAGGTTACCTTGTGGAGCCCAACGAATGGACACCCGAAATCGCTCTGGAACTGGCTCGCGGGGAACATATTGAGCTGACATCTGTCCACTGGGACGTCATCCAGTTCATGCGCCATTTCCAGGCGGAACATCAGGTGGCTCCTGACGCACGATTTGTCATCAGGCACCTGCTGTCGGCGCATGGACTGGATCGTAATGCCCTGTTCACACTTTTTCCCTACGGGTATGTGAAACAGGCCTGCAAGATTGCCGGAATGAAACGCCCAAGAGCATGGAGTACGGGTTAATGAATCGAACTGCAAAATACATTTTATTATTACTGGCAGGATTGCCCTGCCTGGCCCAGGCAGCGCTGGGTGGTCAGGCCAGCGCGCTCCCTTCCGAAGGGCAACCCCAAGGACCTTCCACAACCGTGCCAGGCGCATCTGGCATCATCCAGCAAACAATACTGACTTCGCGGGGCGTGACCATCACGGAATACTCGGCACAGGGTGTCGTTTTTGCAGCCACCTGGCAGGGGCCGGTCATGCCAGACTTTTCACAGTTGCTGGGCAACTACTTTCCACAATTCCAGTCCATGCTCCGCACTCCTGTTCCTGGCAGTAAAAATGCGCCCCTTGTCACTCGCCACCCGCAGGTGGTGGTTCATGCCCAGGGGCACATGCGGGCATTCACGGGATCAACCTACGCACCTGCCCTTGTTCCTGTCAGCTTTTCACTGACCTCCGTCGGGGTGACTCCGTGAGTCCGGGCAGTGTTTGTCGACTGTTCCTGAGCCTCTGCCTTTTGCCCCTGATTCTGGCAG
>JAJZEL010000152.1 GCA_021828575.1 Pseudomonadota bacterium | reverse complement strand
GTCATGAACGGTATTCTGGTCATCACGTACTACAACCATCTCGTGGTGGAAGGGCTGCCCCCCTTGCAGGCCATGTTCAATGCCGCCGAACAGCGCATGCGGCCCATGCTCATGACGGCCTTGTCCGCCTGCATCGGCCTGTTCCCAGCCGCCATATCCACAGGCATTGGAAGCCAGGTGCAACGCCCCCTGGCCACCGTAGTGGTAGGCGGCATGCTGCTGGGGCCCGTCATGCTCCTGGTGGTGGCACCCGCACTGCAGATGATGTTCCTGAGCAAGAAGCCTGCAACAACCCCCGAAAAAGATCTTGAGGTATGAAACAACTGGAGGGAAAGGTGACCCCGGAAGAACGAGCATTCAGTCCACGTCAGGCCAAATGCCGCGATATCTCAGGGCTTCTCCCAATGCGGGAAGCCTGACCCGTTCTTCCCCGTCCAGGTCGGCAATGGTCATGGCCACGCGCCATGTCCTGTGCAATGCCCTGATGGACAGGTGAAAACGTTTCATGGCCTGCATCAGGAATGTTTTTTCGGTGGAACCCAGAGGGGCATGGTGCTGAAGGACAGAGCCCTCAAGATGACCATTTGGCTGTCCTTGTCGGCCCAGCTGCCTCAAAACTGCCTGACCCACCCTTTGGCGGATGTCCTGACTTGACTCACTACGAGATGAGATTCGCTCCCAATCATCCTCGTCAGGCATGGGCACTTCAACTCGTAAATCCACCCGGTCCAGAAGGGGGCCTGAGACCTTGCGAGCGTATCGGGCCACCTGTTCCGGTGAGCAATGGCAGCGAGCAGACACATGACCCAAATAGCCGCAAGGACAGGGGTTCATGGTCCCTACCAATTGAAACCGGGCAGGGTAGGTGATCTTTCGTGCCTCCCGGGACAAGCTGATTCGTCCCGTCTCCATGGGTTCCCTCAAGGCTTCCAGCGTGGCCGTGGAAAACTCTCCCATTTCATCCAGGTGAAGGATGCCTGCATGAGCAAGAGATACCTCACCCGGCATGGATTTACGCCCTCCGCCCACCATGGCGGCCACCGTCAGGGAATGATGTGGTGCACGGTAGGGCCGACTTCCCCATTGCTGTGAACCTCCCGGCGACATGGAATGAATGACCGCGGACTCCATGGCTTCCTGGTGTGTCATGGGTGGGCAAATGCCTGGAAAACATCGAGCCAGCATGGACTTTCCAGTGCCAGGAGTCCCCACGAGAAGCAGATGATGACAACCAGCCGCGGCAACCTCCATGACCCTTCGGGCCACATGCTGCCCAAACACGTCCTTCATGTCCGGATGAATTGGGTCACGAGATTCATGGCAAGTGGAGAGGGAAGAAAGACGTTCCTCCCTCGCAAGATGACTGCACACCTGTCGCAAATGACGGGCAGGAAACAAGCGGGACAATCCTGAAAAGGCTGCCTCGCAGGCGTTTTCTGCAGGAAACACGACCCCATGACCAGACCGTTCTGCAGCCAGCACTATGGGGAGTACGCCACGAATGGCTCGCAATTCACCCGACAATGCCAATTCGCCCACAAATTCAAGCTCGGAGAGTTCGCTTTCAACGAGTTGCCCCGATGCCGCAAGAATGCCCAGCGCAATGGGAAGATCAAATGAACCGGATTGCTTGGGAAGATCGGCTGGCGCCAGATTGACCGTAATTCGCTGCACGGGGAATCTGAACCCACTGTTGACAATTGCGGCACGCACCCTTTCCCGGCTTTCCCTCACCTCCGTATCCGGCAACCCCACAAGAATAAACTGGGGGATGCCGTTGGTCATGTGCACTTCTACCTGAACCTGCAAAGCCTCCACACCTGCAAGCGTCCGGCTGCATACCCGGGCAAACGCCATGATGTCTCCCTACCACCGTGAAGAAGGGGGAGTATTGACGTCCCGTGACAGGAAATGTGTAAAAAGAATACAGGGGAATGCCGGTGTTCCGGCTTCCCCTCAGAGCATGCCCAGGTTGAGCCTGGCCGCCTCGGTCATGCGATCACGAGTCCATGGGGGATCCCAGACCAGTTCCACTTTGGCACTCTGGATACCGGGCACTTCCATGACGCGACGTTCCACCTCGCCCGGAAATGTCTGAGCCACGGGACAGCCTGGTGCCGTCAAGGTCATCTGGATGTCCACATGGGCCGTTGCACGATCGAGCACCAGACCATAGATGAGACCCAGGTCATAAATGTTGACCGGTATCTCGGGATCGAAAATGGTCCGCAAGGCATCAATGACGGCAGCCTCCAGTTCATCCTGGGGCTCCAGCGGTCCTGGAAGGGGTGTACCAGGTTCGGGACCATTGGCTTCTGAAAGCCATTTGTAGGTAACGGACATGGGTTCACTCCGTGGAAACGGGATCCTGATGGTCATGAAGAGCGGCATTCATGGTATGCCAAGCCAGAGTGGCGCATTTGACGCGTGCGGGAAATTCGCTCACGCCTGCCAGAACAGCCAGCTTTCCCAGGTTCACAGAGGTTTCGCCTCCTTCGGTGACCATATGATGAAAACCTTCAAAGAGGGCATTTGCCTCGGCTTCAGTTTTGCCTTTCAGGGCCTCTGTCATCAGGGAAGCAGAAGCCGTGGAAATGGCACACCCCGAGCCTTCGAAACGGACATCCTGAATGATGCCGTCCTGTACCTTGAGGTGAAGGGTCAGGCGGTCTCCGCACAACCGGTTGAATCCCTGCGCATGCCGGTTGGCATTCGCCAAGGCTCCAAAATTTCTCGGATGGCGATTGTGGTCAAAAATCACCTCCTGGTAAAGATCTCGTAAGTCACTCATATGAGAAACATCTCCTTGACTCGATGCAATGCCTCGAACAGGACCTCCACTTCATCCGTCGTGTTGTACATGGCAAAGGAAGCCCGTGCGGTGGCAGGCAGGCAGTAATGGTCCATAACCGGCATGGCACAGTGGTGTCCCGTACGAATGGCCACGCCTTCGCTGTCCAGGATGGTGCCGATATCATGGGGGTGAACCCCCTCCAGGACGAAAGACAGAATGCTGGCCTTGCCCGGCATGGTTCCCACCAGTCTCATGCCTTCCATTTGCGCCGCCAGTCGGGTGGCCTGCTGCAACAGGTGGTCTTCGTGTTCTGCAATTTTCTCCAGGCCCACTGATCGCACGAAATCCACGGCAGCACCCAGCCCGATGGCTCCGGCAATGTGCGGCGTACCGGCTTCAAACTTGTAAGGCAGTTGGTTGTAAGTAGTTTTCCGGAAAGTCACTTCTGCGATCATGTCGCCACCTCCCTGCCAGGGAGGCATTTTGTTCAGCAACGCCCGCTTGCCGTAAAGCACGCCAATCCCTGTGGGGCCATACAGCTTGTGCCCGGAAAACACGTAGAAGTCGCAGTCCAAGGCCGTCACGTCCACCGGCATGTGGGCCACGGCCTGTGCCCCATCCACCAGTACCAGTGCGCCTGCCGCACGGGCCAGCCGGATGATGTCACCCAGGGGATTAACGGTTCCCAGGGCATTCGAGACCTGGGTAATGGCCACCAGCCGCGTGCGTTCACCCATCAGGGATTCCACGGCACCTGGCACCAGACCGCCACGTTCATCGATGGGGATGACCTTTAGGGTGGCACCGGTGGCCTCGCAAAGCATCTGCCAGGGCACGATGTTGGCATGATGTTCCATTTCGCTGACGAGGATTTCGTCCCCCGCCCTGACTTCGCTTCGACCCCAGCTTTGAGCCACCAGATTGATGGCTTCCGTGGCACCCCGGGTAAAAATGATTTCTTCCGTATGTTTGGCATTCAGGAACTGCCGCACCTTGTCCCGGGCCCCTTCGAAAGCATCGGTAGCCTCCTGGCTCAGGGCATGGACACCACGATGAATGTTGGCATTGAGGTGCTCATAATAATGGCGCTCCACCTGCAGAACCGACTGGGGTTTCTGGGTCGTGGCAGCATTGTCCAAGTACACCAGGGGTTTGCCATGTACCTTGCGTTTCAGGATGGGAAACTGCTCGCGCCAAGCAGACACGTCACGCATGCCCCTTCCTCCCAAAGTGATGGTTCAGTGCCTCGCGCAGCACAGCAGGTTCGACCATGTCCACCATTTCCATGGCAAAGGCCGCTATCAACAGCAAGCGAGCCTCCTCGGCACTCACGCCACGGGACCGGAGATAAAACCACTGGTCTTCATTCAGTTGTCCTATGGTGGCACCATGACTACACTTCACGTCATCGGCCAGGATTTCAAGCTGGGGTTTCGTGTCCACTTCAGCCTGATCGGACAGCAGAAGATTATGGTTGGCCTGCCGGGACTGGGTGTGCTGTGCATCACGCGCCACCTGGATCTTGCCATTGAACACGGCGCGCCCGGAATCCTTGAGAACCCCCTTGAAGTACTGGTCACTGCTGCAATCCGGACTGTCGTGACGAATCGTGGTATGAAAATCCTGAAGGGATTTTCCTTCTACTTCGTACAATCCCTTCAAGGCCACATGAGCGTCTGTCTCGGCAAGCACTACTTCGGTATCGTTGCGACCCAAGGCACCCCTCGTGGCAAATGCGTGGGAAACCAAGTGGCTGCCCCGCTTCAGGCTCGCCTGTGTCGAGGCCAGATGAAAGGCCTTCAGGCCTTCTTCCTGAACTTTGACATGGGTCAGACGGGCACCGGAAGACAAGGTCTTGCCCGAAGCCACGTTCACCAGATAGGGATCGTCCGTCAACCCCAGATACTGCTCCATCACCACCAGGGCACTGTCCTTGGCCAGCTCGTAAGCCAGCACCAGGTGCTGGGCACGATGAGAGGTGGTGCTGACATGCAGCACCAGGAGAGGTTCATCCATCCGGACACCTGCCTCCACCGTAACCCAGGCACCTTCCGCCATGAATGCCGCATTGAGTGCTGCAAAGGGCGTACGCGACTGGGCCTGTTCAAGCAGGCCCATGAGCGGCAGGCTGCCCTCTTCGGACAGTGAGGACAACACCTGCACCCGCACGCCGTGGGGCAACTGATCCAGAACTGACAGACCTGGTTGAAAAACCCCGTCCACAAAAACCACTCGATGACACGCAGCCGGCATCACCACACGCTGCGCCAACTGCTCCCAGGCGAGGACAGGGGGCTCGGCCAGCGCGCAGGAAAAAGAGAGCTTTTCCAGAGCACCCAGGGGAGTGTACTTCCATTCTTCATGTTTCATGGTGGGGAAGCCCTGAGCTGCAAAACGTGCCCAGCCTGCCTCCCTGCGACTTTTCCAGAGCCCCGACAGGGCCCAGGGCAGACTTGCCCTGGAACGCTGCAATTCCATCTCGTAATGCTGGATGACCGTACTCATGGTGCAGGATGAGCTCCTTCGGTTGATTTTTCCTCGCCAATCCAGGCGTAACCCTGTTTCTCGAGTTCGAGAGCCAGTTCAGCGCCCCCGGAACGCACGATGCGTCCACCAGCCAACACATGCACGAAATCCGGTTTGATGTAA
>JAJZEL010000144.1 GCA_021828575.1 Pseudomonadota bacterium | reverse complement strand
CATGAGGCTGTGACCAACCATATCCTGAATGATCTGGTAGCAGCCACCTCTCCGAGATTCATGCGATTGCTGGCTCGATGGAATGTGCGCGGGGGCATTTACACCCATGTGATGGCGGAACACCGTGTCACTGGCTGGTCACCTTCCCTGACCCTGCCACCCCTGGCGTTTGCCAGCGCCAGCCCCACACATCCATGAATCCGCGCCTGGACCGGCTGCAGCCCTATCCTTTTGAACGTCTGCGGCAATTGACGGTCGGGATCGTTCCCAACGACGCGCTCTCCCCCATCGCCCTCTCCGTGGGAGAGCCGCGGCACGCCACCCCTGCCTTCATCCGGGACACCCTGTCTGCGCATCTGGATGGCCTGTCCCGCTACCCCGCCACCCAGGGCGGGCTTGCCCTGCGCGAAGCCCAGGCGGCCTGGCTGACCACCCGTTTCGGCCTGCATGACGTGAATCCGGCCACACAGGTACTCCCCACACTGGGAAGTCGAGAAGCCCTTTTTTCCCTCACCCAGGTTTTGATGGACCCAGGCCATGCTGACACCATGGCAGTTTGCCCCAACCCGTTTTACCAGATATACGAAGGCGCGGTGCTGCTGGCAGGTGGCCAGCCCTGGTTCGTCAATGCCGATCCGGCACGCGAATTCCTGGTGGATTATGGCAGTGTCCCCGACACGGTCTGGCAGCGCACAGCGCTGGTGTTCACCTGCTCACCGGGCAACCCCACCGGCCACGTCATGACTCTGAACGAATGGCAAACACTTTTCGAATTGTCGGACAAGCACGGTTTTACCATTGTCAGCGACGAGTGCTACACGGATATTTATCCAGACGATAAAAACCCGCCTCTGGGCGGGCTTCAGGCTGCCCAGTTCCTTGGGCGGCATGATTTTCCACGCCTGGTAGCCCTGTTCAGCCTGTCCAAGCGTTCCAACGTACCCGGCATGCGCTCTGCTTTTGCGGCTGGGGATGCCAGAATCATCGAACGTTTTCTGCTGTACCGCACCTACCACGGCAGTGCCATGAACCCTGCCGTGCAACAAGCCAGCGCAGTCGCTTGGCGGGACGAAGGGCATGTGCGCCTCAACCGCCAACTCTATCAGACCAAGATGGACACCTTCCATCGCATGGTACACCCCCATCTGCCGCTAGAGCGTCCGGAAGCGGGTTTTTATTACTGGGCCCGGACACCTCTTCCGGACACCACGTTCACCCTTGGGCTGTTAAGCCAAATGAACGTGTCCCTGCTGCCTGGCAGTCTTCTCGCACGCAGCGCCCACGGCATGAACCCTGGAGAAAACCGGGTGCGCATTGCCCTCGTGGGAAGCCTCGAAGAAACCATCGAAGCTGCGCATCGCATCGTCACTTACGTCAACACTCTTTAGGACACAGGCCTCATGTCATCTCTTCATACCCTCATCGAAGAAGCTTTTGAACAACGCCACACCTTTTCGCCTTCTTCCGCCCCAACCTCCCTGCGCGATGCCGTGGAGGAAGTACTGGACGGCCTAGATGCCGGCCACCTGCGTGTCGCCGAAAAAATCGATGGCGAATGGGTCACCCACCAGTGGATCAAGAAAGCCGTGCTGCTGTCTTTCCGCTTGAAGGACAATGTGCGGGTGGATGGCGGATTTACCCAGTATTGGGACAAGGTGGATACCAAATTCGCGGAATACGACGAGACCACGTTCCGCTCCGGTGGATTTCGCGTGGTTCCCCCAGCCACGGCACGCCGGGGATCGTTCATCGCCCGAAATGTGGTGCTCATGCCTTCCTATGTGAATGTGGGTGCCTACGTGGACGAAGCCACAATGGTGGACACCTGGGCTACGGTGGGATCCTGCGCCCAAATCGGCAAGAATGTGCACCTTTCGGGTGGTGTGGGCATCGGCGGAGTTCTGGAACCCGTGCAAGCCAACCCCACCATCATCGAAGACGACTGTTTCATCGGCGCACGCTCTGAAGTCGTGGAAGGCGTCATCGTGGGTGCCGGATCAGTGATTTCCATGGGCGTCTATATCGGCCAGAGCACCAAAATCTATGACAGGGAAACCGGTACCGTGTCCTATGGACGCATTCCCCCAGGTTCCGTAGTGGTGTCTGGCAACCTGCCTGCGTCTAACGGACAATACAGTCTTTATTGCGCGGTGATTGTCAAGAAAGTGGATGCGAAAACGCGTGCCAAGACCAGCATCAACGACCTGTTGCGTGGGGACTGAATCTTTCATGGATGCCACCCTTGCTCTGGCGCGCGAGCTGATTGCCCTGCCTTCAGTCACACCTGATGATGGTGGCTGCCAACAGCTCCTGGCCTCACGGCTGTCCGCCTTGGGTTTTGAAGCCCGGGAACTGGTTTTTGGCCAGGTGCGCAACCTCTGGTTGCGTCGTGGCCAGTCAGCCCCCCTGGTGGTCTTTGCAGGACACACGGACGTGGTCCCCACCGGCCCCTTGGAAGGCTGGGACACACCTCCCTTTGATCCCACAGAACGAAATGGCTGGCTATATGGCCGTGGTGCTGCCGACATGAAAAGTTCCCTGGCTGCTTTCGTGACTGCCATCGAAGGGTTCCTGTCCCGTCATCCGGACGCCACGGGCTCCATTGCACTGCTTCTCACTTCCGACGAAGAAGGCCCTGCCGTGGATGGCACATCCCGGGTGGTGGAGTGGCTGCGCGAAACGGGACAGATTCCCGATTACTGCATCGTTGGCGAACCCACTTCCGTGGAACGCGTGGGTGACATGATCAAGAATGGACGCCGAGGTTCCCTTTCAGGCGTTCTGACC
Organism: Pseudomonadota bacterium; assembly: GCA_021828575.1. Taxonomy (GTDB): domain Bacteria; phylum Pseudomonadota; class Gammaproteobacteria; order Burkholderiales; family Ferrovaceae; genus JAJZEL01. The sequence continues at coordinate 2,664 of JAJZEL010000144.1, read as the reverse complement.
GTGCAGGGAGTACAAGGTCATGTGGCTTACCCTCACTTGGCACAAAACCCCATCCATCTGGCTGCTCCAGCGCTGGCCGAACTGGCTGCCACCGTATGGGACGAACCCAATGGAGATTTCCCGGCCACCACGTTCCAGATTTCCAACGTGCAAAGTGGAACAGGTGCCGGCAACGTGATTCCGGGCGAGTTGACAGCATGGTTCAATTTCCGCTATTCCTCGGCCAGCACACACGAGTCCCTGCGGCAAAAAGTGACTGACACCCTTGACCGCCATGGGCTGAAGTACCACATTCAGTGGGATCTGAGTGCACGACCGTTCCTGACTCCTCGCGGTCCCCTGGTGAATGCAGTCAGCGCCGCTGTCCAGACGGTGACCGGGCACCCTCCAGAAATATCGACGACCGGAGGCACTTCCGATGGTCGATTCCTGGTCACCCTTTGCCCTCAGGTGATCGAGCTGGGGCCCTGCAATGCCACCATTCATCAACGTAACGAACGTATCGCCGTAGCCGACCTGCCGCTCCTGTCACGCATGTATCAGGAAACGCTGGAGCGCCTGCTGAAAGGAGGCCCTTTGTGAGTCAATTGTGGGACGAAGCTGCCCAGCAGCTGGTCACGGTACGTGACCACATCCGTTTTGCCGTGTCCGCCTTTGACCGGCATGATGTGTTTTTCGGGCACGGATTTCCCGGGCCAGTGGAAGAAGCCAGTTATCTGGTGCTGCACGCCCTGGGCCTGTCTCATGAAGAACGTTCCCTTTGGCTTGATGCCCGCCTATTGCCTGAAGAAAGTGTGGCAGTCCTTGACCTCGTCCGGCGACGCGTGGAAAAACGGTTGCCAGCTGCCTATCTGACCCACGAAGCCTGGCTGGGACCCTTCCGGTTTTACGTGGATGAACGGGTCATCGTGCCACGTTCCTTCATCGCGGAAGCCCTGGAAGAGGGCCTGGACCCATGGATTGATGACTTCGAGTCCCTGGAACATGTGGCGGACATCTGCACCGGTGGAGGTTCGCTGGCTGTCCTGCTGGCCCTCAAGTGCCCCCATGCCCAGGTGGATGCCGTGGATCTTTCGCCGGAAGCCCTGGCTGTGGCTGAACGCAATGTCTCGGACTATGGACTGGAAGACCGCATTCAATTGATTCAGGGTGACCTGTTTGAAGGCCTGACACCAGGCGCCTACGAGCTGATCGTGTCCAACCCACCATACGTGGATGAAAAAGCCATGCAAGCCCTCCCGGCAGAGTACCGCCATGAACCGCACGTGGCCCTGGCCAGCGGGACAGACGGACTGGATCATGTAAAAAGGCTGCTGTGGGAAGCCCCTCGCTACCTTGAACCAGGCGGCTGGCTGGTGATGGAAGTGGGCCATCAAAGACCGCTGCTGGAAGATGCTTTTCCCGACATTCCCTGGGTATGGCTGGACTTACCCGGGGGAGACAGCTATGTTTTCCTGGTTCGCCGGGAAGACCTTCCCGGCGCCTCCTGACGTGCGGGGGTTGGTTTCAGGCCGACCCACTGCATGATATCGCGTACTTCCTGAGGTTCCAGTTCGGCAAACTGACCACGCTTCAACCGGGGAGAAAGATGGATCCGTCCAAAGCGCACCCGTATGAGACGCCCCACCATCACGTGCATGGCCTCGAACATACGACGCACTTCGCGGTTGCGTCCTTCCTTCAGCACCACCTGATACCAGTGGTTGGTTCCCTCACCCCCGGAAGACCGGATACTCTCGAAACGTGCCGGCCCGTCTTCCAGGGGGATCTCCACGGTGGCCTGACGCAACTGATCTTGAGTCAGTTCACCCACCACGCGAACTGCATATTCCCGCTCCATTTCAAAGCTGGGGTGAGTCAACCGGTTGGCCAGCTCGCCACTGGTGGTGAACACCAGCAGTCCACTCGTATTGAAGTCCAGCCGTCCCACACTGACCCATTTCATGCCGCGAATGCGGGGAAGGGCCTCAAACACCGAAGGCCGTCCGTCCGGATCACGACGACTGACAATCTCGCCTTCTGGCTTGTGATATAACAGGATGCGGGGCAAGGTTTCTGAAAAATTGAGGCGCACTGGCCGACGGCTGACGGTGACCTTGTCCCCCGGACCAATGCGCGTTCCCAGAGTGGCTACCTGACCATTGACGCGCACCTCGCCCTGACCAATGAGTTCCTCCATCTGCCTGCGAGAGCCCAGTCCGGATTGGGCAAGGACTTTATGAAGCTTCTGTGTGGATTCCATCATCCGCCAGCTCCATCAGGGAAGGCAACTCTTCAAGCGAGCGCAGATTGAGATCGTCCAGAAAAGCCTGGGTGGTGCCGTACAGTGCAGGACGTCCCGGCACCTCGCGGTGCCCGAGGACTTCGATCCAACCCCTTGCCTCCAGGGTACGTAAAACGCCAGTGGAAACAGCCACGCCACGAATCTCTTCCATGTCACCGCGCGTCACTGGTTGACGATAAGCAATGATGGCTAAGGTTTCCAGTACGGCCCGGGAATAGCGAGGAGGCTTTTCCGGGGTCATGCGAGCAATTTTTTCCTGCATGGCAGGGCGTGTCTGGAAACGCCATCCACTGGACACCTGCACCAACTCCACAGAACGGGACTGCCAGTCCTGTTGCAGCTCATCCAGCAGGCGACGCACCGTATCCCCCCCCAGCTCG
>JAJZEL010000119.1 GCA_021828575.1 Pseudomonadota bacterium | reverse complement strand
CCTGGAAAAGGAAATGCAGCGTCTGCACCAGGCGCGGGTGCGCATCCGGATCATCGGTGATGTGGGCATGTTTGGCGAGCGTCTGCGTGGACTCATTCAGGAGGCCGAGGCCCTTACTTGCGAAAACGACCGACTGGTACTCACCATTGCCGCCAATTATGGAGGGCGCTGGGACATCCTCCAGGCCACGAACCGCCTGCTGGCTGAACATCCCGAGGTGGTCACTCGTGGCATTTCCGAAGCCGACCTGATTCCGTACCTTTCGTTGGGCGATGTGCCAGAACCGGATCTTTTCATCCGTACGGGTGGTGAGCAACGCATCAGTAATTTTTTACTCTGGCAATTGGCTTATACCGAACTTTATTTCACTGAAGTGCTCTGGCCCGATTTTGATGGCAGTTGCCTTGAGGAGGCCATCCGTTCCTATCAACAGAGGGAACGTCGTTTTGGCCGTACCAGCGAACAATGTTACGAGCAAGGGTCCTGACCGCTACAATCCTGCTGGTTTTCCTGGCGGCTGTCCTGTTTTGGGCGCCGGGTGAGGGATGGCGCTGGACGGTTTTGGCATTGTGTCTGCTGTCGGCTTGGGAATGGGCAGGCTTGGCCCGCATGCATAAGGGGGGCGCTGTGCTGTACGTGGCATTTACCGCTTTGTTGATTGGTGGTGTGGCCTGGGCAGCCGGGCACGATGAAAGTGCTCGATGGCTTAAATCCCTTTTTTTGTTGTCGGTGGTGTTCTGGGTAGGTGTCGTTCCTTTCTGGCTGGCGCGCGGATGGCGTGTCACGCATCCTGCGCTGTTGGCCATGACCGGGTGGGTGGTTATCCTGCCGACCGGATTCTCACTGCTGGTACTCCGCTTGCCTGGTCCCTGGGTATTGCTGATGTTCATGGCGCTGGTATGGTTTTCTGATACGGCGGCCTACTTTGCAGGACGACGCTGGGGACGACATAAACTGGCCCCTTCCATCAGCCCGGGAAAAACCTGGGAAGGGGTGGTGGGGGCACTGTTTGTGGTGGCCTGTTACGCGCTGGTGTTGCGCGATCAGGTGAGGCTTCCCGTCCTGAGAGGCATCATTGAGTCTGAAGGGGCACTGTGGGTTCCCCTGATGTTGGGTCTGGCCGTATTGGGTGTTGAAGGCGACCTCTTTGAATCCTGGGTCAAGCGATGCGCAGGGGTCAAGGACAGTGGCAAGCTGTTGCCGGGTCACGGAGGCATTCTTGACCGGATCGATGCGTTGACTTCCACGTTGCCGGTAGTGGCCTGGCTCATGCTGGAGAACAGCCGGTGAAGCAGCAATGGATCACATTGCTGGGAGCCACCGGCAGTATAGGCTGCAATACCCTGGAGGTTCTCGATTTGCATAGGGACAGGTACCGGGTATTTGCCTTGTCAGCTCATCGCAATGTGAACCGTCTGGCAGAACAATGTCTGAGATTTTCGCCCCGCTTTGCCGTGGTGCCAGGAGAGCGAGAGGCAGAGTGCTTGCGAGGTCTGCTTGGACAATCGGAACGGGCAGAAACCACTGAAATTCTGATCGGACCTGAAGCCTTGTGCCACGTGGCTGCACATCCTGAAGTGCAGACGGTCATGGCAGCCATTGTGGGCGCGGCAGGCCTGCCTTCCACGCTTGCGGCAGCCCGGGCAGGAAAACGCATCCTGCTGGCCAACAAGGAGGCCCTGGTCATGTCAGGCGGATTGATGATGGACGCGGTACACCGTTGTGGGGCCACCTTGCTTCCCGTGGACAGCGAGCACAATGCCATCTTCCAGTCCCTGCCACATCACCATCGGGAACAGGGGTTGGCCAGGGTGGGAGTCAATCGCATCATACTGACGGCATCCGGTGGTCCGTTCCTGAAGACGCCGCTGGACCAGTTGCTGCAAGTGACACCCGACGAAGCCTGTCGCCATCCTAATTGGGTCATGGGAAGAAAGATTTCCGTGGATTCCGCCACTATGATGAACAAGGGGCTGGAGCTGATTGAGGCCTGTTGGCTTTTCAATGCCAATCCTGATCAGGTGGACATACTTATTCATCCGGAAAGCATTATTCACTCGCTGGTGGCTTATGTGGATGGATCCCTGATCGCCCAACTGGGTTGTCCTGACATGCGCATTCCCATTGCCCATGCCCTGGCCTTTCCTGAACGACTGGTTTCCGGAGCTCCTGCGCTGGATCTGGCCAGGGTGGCGCAATTGAATTTCCAGTCACTTGATCTGGAACGCTTCCCTGTCATACGCCTTGCTTATGGTGCCATGCGTGCGGGAGGAACGGCTCCGGCAGTGCTGAACGCGGCCAATGAAGTGGCCGTGGCCGCCTTTCTGGAACATCGTTTGCCATTCAGGGACATTCCACGTCTTATCGAGAGCGTTCTGGAACAATCCGCCCAGTCAGCGGTTCATACTCTGGAACAGGTAATGGCGGCTGATGAAGAGGCCAGGCGCCTGGCGTTGCATCTCATGAGAAGGGAACTCTCCTGATGGACCTTGTGGTGCATGGTTTTCATACATTGCTGGCTTTTCTGGCGGCGCTGTTGCTCCTGATCACGGTTCACGAGTGGGGGCATTTCTGGGTGGCTAACCGGTTAGGGGTCAAGGTTTTGAGATTTTCCGTCGGGTTTGGAAAGCCCCTATGGTCGATTAGACGGGGGCAGGACCAGACGGAATGGGCCATCGGGGCATTTCCCCTAGGCGGTTACGTCAAAATGCTGGATGAACGTGAGGGGGAGGTTGCTCCCTACGAATTGGACCGGGCTTTTAATCGTCAGCCTCTGTGGATCCGGTCCTGCATCGTGGTGGCGGGACCGCTGGCCAATTTCCTATTGGCTTTTTTGCTGTATTGGGCCTTGTACTGGGTAGGCATTCCTGGATTGAAACCTTACCTGGGTACGCCACCAGCGGGTTCCATCGCAGCCACTGCCGGTTTTGTGGCTGGTGAACGCATTCTGTCTCTAGATGGAAAGCCGGTGGATTCCTGGAGTTCATTGCAGCTGATGCTGGTGGATCATGCCCTGTCTGGCGACAGGGTTGAGCTTGAGGCCATGGATAATCAGCATCATGTGACTCGGCATGCGCTTGATCTGTCTGGGGCGACGGACATACACAAGGCGGACGAGTTGATGGATCGTATCGGCCTTGTCCCATGGGATTTTCCCATTCCTGCCAGGGTCGGCCAGATATTGCCGGACAGTCCGGCTTCTCGAGCCGGATTCCGGGGTGGTGACCGTATCCTGTCGGTGAATGATCGACCTGTGGAAAACTGGCAGGCTCTGGTGCATGTAGTGCAGGCCAGCCCTGGGATTCCTCTTTTGGTGAAGGTGGAGCGGGCTGGGCAGACGGTTTCCTTGAATGTGACACCTTTGGTGGAAGGGACGAGCAGCCATAAAACAGGAAAAATCGGTGTCAGTCCCTGGCTGGATCCGGAACTGGAACAACGCTACTGGACCACGGTGCGCAAACCCGTTGTTGCCGCAGCAGAGACTGCTCTGGCCAGGACTTGGGAAATCACGGCCCTGACATTCAGGACTTTTGGCGCCATGTTTCTCGGGCGGGCCTCATGGGACAATGTGGGCGGCCCCATACAGATTGCATCCTACGCCGGCCAGGCAGCACAGATGGGTATGACAGCCTATTTTTCTTTTCTGGCGCTGATCAGTGTGAGTCTGGGTGCCCTGAATCTTTTGCCCGTTCCCTTATTGGATGGGGGGTATTTGATGTATCATGCCGTGGAATGGTTGAAAGGAAGTCCGCTTTCAGACGAGGCAATGGTCCTGACGCAGCGCGTGGGTCTGGCCCTGCTGGCTGCGCTGATGGGATTTGCACTCTATAACGATATACAACGTCTGCTAATCAACTAAGAACACATGATTTTTCGCAGGTTTATGGTCCTGTGCTGCCTGCTGGTGAGCACGACTGCTTGGGCGCTGGCCCCTTTTGTTGTGCGTGACATTCGCGTGGATGGTGCCCAGCGGGTCGAGGCAGGGACCATATTCAGCTATCTTCCCGTCAAGGTGGGCGAGACCCTGACTGATGACAAGGCGTCTGAAGCTCTCAAGGCTCTTTACGATACCGGGTTTTTTTCTGACGTTCGTCTGGAAAAGGACGGTGACGTGCTGGTGGTACTGGTTCAGGAAAGGCCTTCTATTGCAAGAATTGACATTAATGGGGCTAAATCCTTCAACAAGACCCAATTGAAGGATGCACTGAAAACTGTCGGAATCGCGGAATCACGCATATACGACAAATCCTTGCTGGACAAGGCCATCAAAGAATTGAAGCGCCAATACCTGTCCAAGGGCAAGTATTCTGCCCAAGTGAACACCACAGTAACACCCATGCCAAGAAACCGCGTGTCCATCACGTTCAATATCGTGGAAGGTGGCGCTGCCCATATTCAGGAAATCAACATTATCGGTGCCAAGGCATTTACGCAAAAGCAGCTGCTTGACGAACTCAAGCTGGGAACGCCCGATTGGTTCTCCTGGTATACCAAGAATGACCAGTATTCAAAACAGAAACTGACCGGAGATCTGGAAGGGCTGGCTTCGTATTATCAGGATCGCGGCTATCTGGAGTTCGCTATCCTGTCCACGGAAGTTTCCATTTCCCCGGACAAGAAAGACATTTACATTACCATCAACATCAACGAAGGCCAGCAGTACAAGGTGTCGGACGTCAAGATGACAGGACGTTTCGTGGTCCCTAGGGAAGAGCTGATGAAACTGGTCACCCTGAAGCCAGGGCAGATCTTTTCCCGGGAAAAAGTCACCAATTCCTCGAAGGCAATTGCTGACCGGTTGGCACGGGATGGCTATTCTTTTGCCAATATCAGTGCCAATCCGGACATCGATAAGAAAAACCTGACGGCCGCCTTCACTTTCGTGGTGGATCCCGGACGTCGCATTTACGTGCGGCACGTGAATATTTTTGGCAACACCACCACACGCGACGAGGTGATTCGTCGGGAAGTGCGCCAGTTGGAAGGAGCCTGGTACTCGGTGGACAAGGTAAACCGGTCAAAGGAACGTCTGGACCGCTTGGGGTTCTTCTCGGAAGTGACTGTGGACAGTCCGCCTGTTCCAGGAACCACCGATCAGGTGGATGTGAATTTCACTGTGGTGGAGCGCCAAACCGGGTCAATCCAGGTGGGGGCAGGGTATTCCAATGCTGAAAAGATGATCCTGAGTGGCGGGATCAGTCAGACCAACCTGTTCGGTAGTGGCAATTCACTGAGTTTCAATGTGAGTTCCGGTCTGATTACACGGGTGTATTCCCTGACCTATGCCAACCCTTACTGGACAGATGAAGGAATCTCTCGGTCGATCAACATATATGACCGGTCTATCGATACCACCTATCTGATCGGGGTAAGCCCCTATACCACCCGGACACTTGGTTCAAACATGAGCTTCACGGTGCCGCTCAACGAAACGGACTCCTATACGGCGGGTCTGGGATTTGAAGCGACACAGGTGGGAGTGACCAGCCTGAGCCCCATCCAGTACATTCAGTTTGCTGATCAGTTCAATGGACAGACCAAAACCATCATGACCACTCTGGGCTTCACCAAGGACACGCGGGACAGCATCATTTATCCCACGCGGGGTTCATTGCAAAGCTATGGGCTAGAAGTGGGACTTCCAGGTGAAAACCTGCAGTACTATCGGGCAAATGTCAATGAACAATGGTTGACGCCCGTCACCCGGGAGACCACGTTCTCCCTTTCAGGACAGCTGGGTTATGCCGACGGTTATGGTGGCAGTCCCTTGCCGTTCTTCAAGAATTTCTTCGGTGGAGGCGTGGGTTCCGTGCGCGGTTATTTCCCTGGGACTCTGGGTCCAACCACTACGGATATCTACGGCAACATCCTGAACCTGGGGGGGAACAAACTGGTTACCGGTAGTGCCGAGTATCTGTTTCCCGTGCCGGGTGTCAAGAATGACAAATCCTTCCGACTCAGTACGTTCCTTGATGCCGGTAACGTGTACGGGTCGAGTCAGGCCATCGACATTGCGACATTCAGGTACTCCACCGGGGTGGCCTTTTCCTGGTACTCGCCCATGGGTCCTATCAAATTCAGCTATGCTGTTCCCTTCCATACCCAGCCTTACGATAATATAGAACGCATCCAGTTCCAGATGGGGAACACTTTTTAAGCGAGAAACGACATGAAAATGACCCGTTGGATTCTTCTGTTGATAGGGTTGCTTACCGTGTGGCCTGCCATGGCGGGTGATCTCAAGGTGGGCTGGATCAACATCGAGCGGATTTTCCGGGAAGCCGGCCCTGCACAAAAGGCGACCAAGAAGCTGGAAAAGGAATTTGACAAGCGTCAGGCGGACATCCAGAAGGTAGGCAAGCAGCTTAGCGACATGCAGTCCGAGCTGGACAAGGAAGGCATGAGCATGAATGATGCCGACCGCGCTGCCAAGGAACGGGCGCTGGCCAACCTTAATCGTGAATACCAGCGCATGCAGCGGGAGTTTCGTGAAGACCTCAACATGCGGCGCAATGAAGAGTTTGCCAGCATTCAGGAGCGGGCCAATCAGGTTATCCGCGAAATCGCCGAATCCGAAAAGTATGATCTCATCTTGACGGACGCCATCTACGCGGGTCCTCGCATTGACATTACCGACAAGGTACTCAAGGCCTTGGCGGACAAGTAGTAAGCGCAGGTTTTCTTGAAGGCAGATCGTCAAATTTCACTGAAAGAACTGGCCATTGTCTCCGGTGGCGAGTTGGTGGGTGATGGCACCGCAGAAATCGACGGGGTCGGCACTCTCGAGCTGGCACAGCCAGGCGACATCACCTTCCTGACTAACAGCCTTTACAAGGCTCATCTTCAGAGCACGCAGGCTTCAGCCGTGATTCTGGGTCCTGCCGATCGCGATGCCACCGCATTGCCTCGCATTGTGTCAGACAATCCGTATGCCAGTTATGCGTTGGTGGCTCAGCAACTGTTTCCTTCAAGCGCAGTTGTCGCAGGAGTGCATTCATCTGCAGTGGTGGGGCGGGGCACGATCATCATGGAAGGAGCTAGCGTGGGGCCGATGGTGACGCTTGGGGCCGGTGTTGTTGTAGGGCGCGGGGCGGTCATTGGCGCAGGATCAGTGCTTGGGGACCATGTGGTTCTTGGGGATAATGTGTTTTTGCATCCCAGAGTCGTGATTTATGCTCATTGCCAGATTGGGAATCGCAGCGTGCTCCACTCGGGAGTGGTGATTGGTGCCGATGGTTTTGGCATGGCAAGGGGACCTTCCGGTTGGCTGAAAATTCCGCAAGTGGGACGAGTCATCATCGGACCGGATGTGGAGGTTGGAGCCAATACCACCATTGACCGGGGGGCCATAGAAGACACGATCATCGAGGAAGGGGTCAAGCTGGACAACCAAATCCAGATCGGACATAACTGCCATATCGGAGCGCATACGGTGATTGCCGGTTGTACGGGAATCTCCGGCAGCACCCGCGTGGGAAAGAATTGCAGGATTGGAGGAGGCGTGGGGCTGGTGGGCCACCTGGAAATATGTGATGGCACCACAATATCGGGGTTTTCCCTGATCACCAAATCCATTTTAGAGCCGGGGGTATACACTTCATCCATTCCCAGCCAACCGCATAGGGAATGGATGGAGACGCTGGCGCATTTGCGATCGTTACCCAAATGGATCCGGAAGTTCAAGGACATGGAAGCAAAACTAAAAAAATGAGACAGGAGGGGGAGTCATGAGCGCAATGGGAATAAAGGAAATCCTGGAATATCTGCCACATCGGGATCCGTTCCTGCTGGTGGACCGGGTGCTGGAAGTGGTGCCAGGGGAGTCCATTCGTGCCCTGAAAAACGTTACCGTGAATGAGCCTTTTTTTCGCGGGCATTTTCCGGATCATCCCGTGATGCCAGGTGTGTTGATCGTGGAATCCCTGGCTCAAGTGGCAGCCATCCTGACTTTTGTGACGGAAGGGGTCAAGCCGGGAGGGACGGTGTTCCCTTATTTTGTGGGTATTGACAAGGCTCGTTTTCGAAAGCCGGTGCTTCCGGGTGATCAACTGATTCTTGAAGCACGTCTTCTGCGGCAATCCTATCGGATCTGGAAGTTTTCTGCGCGGGCGCTGGTGGATGATCAGGTGGTCACAGAAGCAGAACTCATGTGCACAGAAAAATCCGTTGAGTCATGATTCACCCCACAGCACTGATACACCCGGAGGCTCGTCTCGCCAGCGGCGTGACGGTGGGGGCCTATTCCATCATAGGGAAACAGGTCACGATTGGCATGGACACCCGGATAGATGATCATGTCCGTATTATTGGGCGAACCACCATTGGTGCGCGCAACAGGATCCATTCCTTCTGCTCCCTCGGTGGTGAACCTCAGGACAAGAAATATCAGGGAGAGAACTCTGCGCTGGAAATCGGTGACGACAATACCATTCGCGAGTTCTGCACTTTCAACACGGGTACGGATGATGATGTGGGCGTCACCCGGTTGGGTAATCACAACTGGATCATGGCTTATGTGCATCTGGCCCATGATTGCCAGGTGGGCAACCACACCACTTTTGCCAACAATGCCACTCTGGCGGGTCATGTGCATGTGGGAGACTGGGCCATTCTGGGCGGCTTTGTTGGAATCCACCAGTTTGTCCAGGTGGGTGCACACAGTTTCATCGGCATTTCCGCTGTGATCACCCAGGATGTTCCGCCCTACGTGATGGTGGCTGGCAATCCGGCAGCTCCTCATGGCATCAATAGCGAAGGGTTGCGTCGCCGCGGGTTTTCCACTGATGAAATTGCGGCCATCAAACAGGCCTATCGCAAGTTGTACCGCTCAGGCCTCAGTCTGGAACAGGCACGGGAAGAAGTGGCGCTTATTGCCGGTCAGGTGCCCAAAGTGGCACTGCTGGGGGAATTCCTGAGCAAAACCACGCGTGGCATCATCCGCTGATCATGCGCGTGGGAGTCGTGGCGGGCGAGGCTTCGGGTGATGCGCTGGGGGTTACGCTGATCGAAGCAATCCGGAACCGTTACCCCGAAGCTGTTTTTGAAGGGATAGCGGGCCCCATGATGCAATCCATGGGCGCGTCTTCCCTTTTTCCCATGGAACGGTTGTCTGTGCGTGGTTATCTGGAGGTGCTGCTTGCCTTGCCGGAATTACTGGGCATTCGCAGAAAACTGTTGCGGCATTTTCTGGATGACCCTCCTGATCTTTTCGTGGGCATCGATGCCCCTGATTTCAATCTTGCGCTGGAAGAGAAGCTCAAGCACGCAGGTATTCCCACCTTGCAGATGGTGGCACCCACCGTGTGGGCCTGGCGTGCAGGACGGCTACCAGGCATTCGCAAGGCTGTGAATGGCGTTTTGTCCATTTTTCCATTTGAAAAACCCATCTTTGAGCAGGCTGGTATTCCTGTCACCTATGTAGGGCATCCGTTGGCTTCCAGTATTCCAGAAGCCAGGGACCGTGCGGCAGCGCGTCGCCTTCTTGGATGGCCGGAAAGCCAGCGGCTGGTGGCTCTATTGCCCGGAAGTCGCATGTCAGAGCTGACATTTCATGCAACCTTGTTTGTGGACACGGCCATCCGGTTGCAACAGCATTTTCCAGACGTGGGATTTGTGGTTCCATTGATTGATGACGGTACACAGGCGGTATTTCAGCGCGCGCTGGATGGTACCCGTGAACCCCCTGATATCAGGTTGGTGACGGGGCAGGCCCGCACTGTGCTGACAGCAGCAGACGTGGCGCTCGTGGCTTCTGGAACGGCCACGCTGGAAGCAGCCTTGTGCAAATGCCCCATGGTCATCACTTACAAGCTTTCCGAACTGACCGCATGGCTTGTGCGTCGCAAGGGGCTTGCCAGGTTCGTGGGATTGCCCAACATCATCCTGGATGAGGCAGTGGTTCCTGAGTTGATTCAGGAGCAGGCCACGGCACCTCTTCTGGAACGTGCACTGGCCGAGTTGCTCGACAGTACGGAGCGCAGGCAGGTCATGACACTGGCCTTTGCAAGACTGCATGCCCTTCTGCGTGCAGATTCCCTCACGGCGATCCAGCAGGGAGTGGAAAAGGTGCTGGTCCATGATGCCACCTGACAAGGTCATCAGGGGCAATGAACCCCTGGTTTGGCCAAACGGCCTTTGCTGCGGTGTGGATGAGGCAGGACGAGGTCCCTTGGCAGGGCCTGTTTTTGCGGCAGCCGTCATTCTGGATCAGGAACGGATTCCGCAGGGATTGAAGGATTCCAAGAAGATTCCGGAACCCCGTCGAATTGATCTGGAAGGCAGAATCAAGACAGTGGCCATGGCTTGGTCCGTGGCGAATGCGTCTGTGCAGGAAATCGACGAACTCAATATTCTTCAGGCCACGCTGCTGGCTATGCGGCGTGCCGTGGAAGCGTTGGTTCTGGTTCCCGAGGTCATTCTGGTGGACGGGCTGTTCTGTCCGAATGTCGCAGGGCACAGAATGGCAGTGGTCAAGGGAGACCAGCGTGTGCTGGAAATCTCGGCAGCTTCCATTCTGGCGAAGACAGCCCGGGATCGCTGGATGTTATCCTTGTCTGATCAATGGCCGCAGTACCAGTTTGAAAGGCATAAAGGCTATCCCACCCCTCTTCATCTCAAACTGTTGGCACAGCATGGGCCATGCCCCCATCATCGTCAGTCCTTTGGTCCGGTACGGGACTGCTCATGTCCATGATCCGCTCACGGCAGCATCCCCTCGTGCGCGAATGGGCAGCTCTCGGTCGTTCGCCCAGGCACTGCCGGAAGCTGGGTCGCACCATTCTGGATGGGGTGCATCTGGCTCAGGCGTACCCGGGACCGGTACGGGCAGTGCTGGTGAGTCAATCTGGTGCTACTCATCCTGAAATCGTTCCACTTCTGTCTGATAAATCTTGGCCCGAAGCCTTGATACTGGAAGATACCCTGTTTGTTTCCTGTGCCAGCGTAAAGTCTCCGGTCGGCATTGCGCTTTTGGTGGATATTCCCAATACCCCTTTGCCAGAGAAGTTCTCCGGCGCATGTCTGTGGCTTGAGAGAATCCAGGATCCGGGCAATCTGGGCACTTTGATGCGTTCTGCAGCAGGAGCGGGTGTTCGGCGCGTGCTGCTGTCTTCTGGTTGCGCCCAGGCATGGTCGCCCAAGGTGTTGAGGGCAGGCATGGGGGCGCACTTTGCCTTGACGGTACATGAAGATGTCCCTCTGGACTGGCTCTCGGGTCATTATGAAGGGCGCATACTTGCTGCTACCCTGACCATGCCCAGCAGGCCTTACCATGAAGAGGATTTGCGGGGGGACGTGGCTTTTGTCGTGGGCAATGAGGGGATGGGTCTGTCATCAGAGAGCCTGGCACTGACTCATGGTCGAGTGCACATTCCCATGGAAAGGGGCGTGGAGTCCCTTAATGCTGCAGTGGCAGGTTCCCTGCTCATGTTTGAACGGCACCGTCAGCTGATGTCCAGGCCGTAAGCAAGTCGGTGTTTGGTGGCAAACACCAGCAATGCGCTTCGCCCGCGCAGTCCCAGCTTCCTGTAAATGCCCGAAAGCCTGTTCCGAATGGTTCGTTCGCTGAGATTCAGTTGATGCCCCAACGAAAAGCTTTTGGCCTCTGGTTGACGTACCAGCAGTGCAATGATCTGCTGTTCCCGTTTGGTCAGGCTGTCAATGCGTTGTCTGGTTTCTGATGGTGGATGATTTTTGTGTCGCTGAAGGGATTTATTCACCACATGGTCTGTCAGTTCATGGGGTAGCCACAGGCGTTCACTGGCCACTTTTTCGATGGCACCCAGCAAGGTGCCTGCCGGTTCCATGACTGTCACGATTCCCCTTGCTCCTGCGCGCAGCAGGGCTTCCTGTTCCACAGGATCCTGGGAGGTGCTGAGTACGAGAAGGCCGATGCCCAGTGCCTTCAGCTTGCTGGGAAATCCTTCCGGGATGACTGGAAAAAACAGGTCGTCAGTGATGACTACATGAGGTTTGCTGCGCTGGATTTTCCACCACAGCCCTGCGGGGTTGGTGTGGTGGCCCACCCAGCGCATGGGTTTTGGCGAACTGTCCAGCAAGGTCCTGAGTCCCAGGACAACCACCTGATGATGGGTGATGCAGAAAACACGAATGGCATTCATGGAACAGGGAATGGCATGGTTAAAGAGTTGAAAGCTGAAAGCGTACAATCTATTCCCAAGATGTTTTGCAATATCTTGTCACCAAAGTAATGAGGGTGGAGATGGGACACCGTGCCTGTTTTGAGTTGGCGTTGCCAGGAAATTTCAGAAGAGACGATTTTTTCTCTTTTCATCGACGCGATCCTGTGGGGCTCTGTGAGCAGGTGGAGGGGTTATGTTTGCACAAGGGCATGATCTGGAATGGGCAGCCGGCCTGTCTGGCCCTGCGTTTTGAGGAAAAATGCGTGCAGGTGGTGTTTGATGTAGAGGGTTCCGCTGCCGATCCTGAAGCAGTGGAATGGCTCGCCAGCCATCTGGTCGGGCTTGACCAGCCCGTGGATGATTTCGAGCGTGCTCACGGGGCACATCCGGTATTGGGAGCGCTCATTCATCGACATCCAGGTCTGAGAGTTCCTCAAACGGCCACGCCTTTTGAAGCGTTGAGCTGGGCCATCGCTGCCCAGCAGGTCAGTGTGAAGTCTGCGGTCTCCTTGCGACGTCGGCTCGTGGAGAGGGTCGGGTTACGACACTCCTGTGGCTTGTATTGTTATCCGGACGCACAGGCGGTGGACACGCTGACAGTTCACGAGTTGCAGTCCCTGGGTTTCTCGGCCACCAAGGCGGGCGCGTTGAAGGCACTGTCCAGTGGTGTACTGGCAGGTCATTTACCGCTGGATGAATGGATGCGAAACGTGCCGTTGGATGTGATGAGGGAACGGTTATTGGAAGTGCGGGGCATAGGACCCTGGACAGTGGACTATGCCTTGTTGCGGGGCTTTGGGTGGCTTGATGGTTCATTGCATGGTGACGTGGCTGTGCGCCGTCAATTGCAACAGATCCTGTTACATCCGGTGCCCATGGGATTGCAGGAAACACAGGATTGGCTGAAAACATTCAGTCCTTGGCGGGCGCTGGTGGCGGCACATTTGTGGGCCGCATGAAAGGAGGAGGGCATGGCGACTGCGCTTGATCTTGAAGCCTATTTGTCCCGGGTGAACTGGCAGGGCAGCCTGTTGCCGAATCTGGAGACCTTGACCCGGTTGCAGGAGGCGCACATGCGCCATATCCCCTTCGAGAATCTGGACGTACTGCTGGGTCGGCCCATATCACTGGACCTGGGTGCGCTTCAGGCCAAGCTGATTCAGGCTCGTCGTGGAGGTTATTGTTTCGAGCATGTCACCTTGCTTGGTGCCGTTCTGGAGTCGCTCGGATTCAGTCTCCAGGCGCACACGGCAAGGGTGGTGATGTTTGTGCCTTTGCATGAGGCACCCCGTACCCACATGTTTCTAACGGTTTCACTGCCGGAAGGGCTTTTTGTGGTGGATCCGGGATTCGGAGGAGCTGGCCCCCGGTACCCATTGGCCATGAGAAAAGATCAGGCGGATGATTCACACTGGATGGAACAGGATTCGTCATGCTGGCGATTAAAAACCCGGGTGCGTGATGAAGTGCGTACGCTCTGGATCACCACCCTGGATCCGGACTATCCGGTAGATTTCCTGATGGGCAATCACTACACAGCCACTTTTCCGGAATCCCCATTCCGCAATCGACTCATGCTCAGGGCCTGGATTCCAGGGGGGCAGGTGACGGTCATGAACCGTGAATGCACCTTCTGGCAGGACAGCAGACTCACCAGAAAGACGCTTGAAAACCGTCAGGAATTGCGTCAGTTACTGATGGACCATTTCGGATTCGACCTGCCAGAAGTGATCCAACTGCACATCCCTCAGGTGCCTGAATGGCATGAGGGTGAGTGACCTGGTGGCAGCGTGTGGATCAGCTCTTGAACTTTACCAGCCGACTGACCTGAATGTCCGAAATGAAGACCACCCCTGTATGTTTGTTGAAGAAAGGAGAGAATCCCTCCAGGATGGGCTCTACCAGTTCTTCCGGAACCGCGACGATGATCATGATCAGCACCGCGTCTTCGTTGAACATCAGGTGTCCTTCATGGAATCCGTGTCGTCCCTTTCCGGACAGGTTGCTGACAATGGTGTATCCGGTGACTCCGGCTCGATCAAGGAGGTCCGTGGCGAACTCCTGATGAGCTCCCTCGAGGATGATCTCGATTTTTTTCAATGGGCTGAGATTGAGACTGTTCATGCGGGTATTTCCTTTATGGCCGGTGTGGAGGAGGGCATGGGATACTGATGCCATTCGCCGTCTTCGAATCGATGAAAACTGCCTTGTTCCGAGTCCACGATCACCATGCGTAACCACCCGTTATAAACAAGGTGTTTGATCTTGGCTACGTTTTCCACGGCTGTTCGGGCATGGGGAAAGGGTGCCTCAATCAGGGTGAGCAGACGCATGGGTTCATGATAGGGCTCGCCATCGCGCAGAACGGTCTGGGCAGGGAGCCCCGTGCGCAGATCGGACAGGTTGCCAGTCATGACGCCAAAACGGCCGGCAATGTTGTGGTAAGCCTTGCTGCCGCTGCCATAGTGGTCATTGTCCACTGCTGAAAAATAATGTTCCATGTTGATCCACTGTCCTACCACGAGGGGGCCGGCCAGAATGTTTTCAAGCAATCGTCCCCGTGGATCTTGGTGATGGTCATAGGAATGCAGGAAAACCCGTCCTTCCAGATTCATCAAATCTGTCATGTGACGGCGGCCAATGACAAAAGCGGCATTGCGTGCCAGACCCCATTCAGGGCGCACTTGCGACCAGTCCATGGCATTTCGTCTCGCCAGGCGATAAGCGTCCATGGGATCGTCATGGGGTGTATCCGGTTCCAGACTTTGCATGCGTTCTACAGCGCACAGTCGGGAAGCGGCTTGCAATTCATTGTTTAACCGTTCCATGTAAACAAGGTAACTGGGAGGCAGCAGATCCAGATCGTGAAGACGTAATTCATCTGTGGTGGTGTTATGGAATGCGGGAATGAACCAGGTGTCATCGGGAATCAGGATATTCTGGGCACGCAGTCGCTCGCGTACGGCAGGTTTGTTGGCTATCTGGGCAATGATTCGTGCATTGATCAGACCATGATTACCACCACAGGCGCCGCAGTCCAAAGCTGACTCATAAGGATTGTTTTCTGAGGTGCTGCCATGCCCGGCCAACAGCACAAAACGCGAAAAACCTTCTGTCAGACCAATGGAGCGCAGGGCCTGGCTGACGAAGTGGGCTTGTTCATCAAGGGTGAAACCAATGCGGCCCAGACGTTCCAACTGGATTTGGGCATACCTCTGATTGATGCGGTAGACATTTTTTAATCGTTCGATGAAACGGTCTTCAGAAGGTGAATCCAATTTGAAATGTCGGGCAAATTCAGTGGGGCCTTCGCGGGTTTCCAAGGCGGTTTCACGCAGTTCGCGAATCATGTCGTCAGTGAGCTTTTCCCTCTGGATGTCAAGCTCACGACCCACCGCCTTGACGATCATGCTGCGCTGGAGGGATCGGATGATGGAATCGGCCTGTTCGCGAGTCAGCTTGTCCAGTAGCAGCCGTGTGCCGGGTTTGTCCGGATGCAACCGGCTTCTCCAGCGATTGTAGGCCAACGGAGCCAGGCTCTTTCCGAACATGTCAAAGCCGAACAGCAGGCCAATGGCTTCTACCGTGATGAACGGAGACAGTACGGAAGTCTTGAGTTCATGCACGATCTGTTCAACCACAGAGACAAAGGCCTGATCGTCTGTGCTGCGAGCAATGGCCAATTCCAGTACGAGGTTTTTGGGTGTCACCACCACAGGGCACAGGTGAGTTTCGCTGCCCTTGTCCAGACCGATGAATCCCACAGGAATGCCAAAAAACCCGGCGATGCCATAAGTCTGGTAATCCCCTACCTTTTCCAGATGGCGACGGATGCGTTCCGACCGTACGTCAATGCAGAACATGACCTGCGCAAATGAGCGTTTTTCATGTTTTGCTGACAAGGAAATATTGAGACCGTGGATTAGTCGATCCATGTAATGCGCTTCTTCAGCATATAGCCAGGCATACCCTTCCTGGTTTTCGAAGCGGGAAAGCAGGTCAAGCAACTGGTTCAGATCGGCAGGCGTTGCTTGATGAATGGCGAGGGCTGAGTCGGATTTTTCCGCCAGAACCCGCAGGGAGGACGCTTGGGATCGTGCTTCATGTTCCCGTTTGCGGGCCAGGTAATTCGGTAGCAGTCTGGCAATTCGATTTTTGTGTCGAGTGGCCAGAACATCTTCCACGGCCAGGGCCAGTTCGGGAAGCACCTGCTGTGAATGGAATTCATGGCGCAGAAAAGCTTCGGCCGGATGGTCATCCACAAATCGGATCAGTTCAGGTACGGAACGAGGTGTGTGGGCACGCTGTGCGTGTTCCCGCAGCAATGCAAGACCCAGTACCAAGCGTATGGCCAGATAGTCCACCAGATCGGCTGGATAGTGACGATTCCAGTAGTAATGCTTGGCACTGGAGCGCCAGCGAATGAATCCCGTCCATCCATGAAGCTGGGTCAATTCGCTGGTGAAATAATCCATCCAGACGTCTTCGGGGACACCCAGTTCGTTCATGACATACCGGATCATGCCTTCAGGAGTGTCATCCACTTCAAGAATTTGCTTTACGTGCAGGCCACGAATGAACAGCCTCAGGTTACGTCGTGCAATGGCACTCCAGGAAGCAAAGAGTCCTTTGCTTCGTCCAGGCATTTGCCATACGGACTGCCCTTCATCGAAAAAGTCCAGACAGCTTTTGATCACTAGTTCATTCAATATTGAGCTGATTTCAGTGCCAAACAGAGAGTCCACTCCCGTGTACACCGGAGCATGTTTGGAGAGTGCAGATTTCACCAGGTCCGAAAGCTGGGTCAATGGGGTTTCCCGGGGCTGTAGCGCTTTCTCGTGCAGCATGTCGTGCACATCCTGCGCATTGGCCAGAGTCAGTTTCATGCTGACGGGTTGCGGGCATTCTCGTAGTATGGTCATGAGCAGTTGGTGCAGGTTTAGATCAGCCAATGGTTGCTCTGTGGCCAGAAACCTGCTCACCTGCTGTTCCAGCGCCTTCGGGTCGACAGTGCCTTTAGCCAGATAACGCTGGTGCGTGGTGCGTGGCAAATAACCACGCGCCCGGAACAGACGGGTTCCTTCGGCAACTGCCTTGGTAAAAGACGTGTGTTCCAATCCATGCAGGGGATTGTGATGGATGAAAGTACGCATGGGCCAGAAATAGGGAATGGGTTCCCCTGCCACGTGAACCATGGTACGAATTCGAAGCCGTTCCCCAAGCGAATGAATCATGTGGCATTCCATGTCATGTACAGTCCTGAAGCTGCAAATAACCCAAGTGTGATCGCGTGAGTCAGGACGGGTGCCCCCTTCATATCATTGAACACCCGATTGGCAGGGGTTCCCGCCAGAAAACCCTGGATCATCCTGGCTGCTGCCCAGCTCCAGATGATCCAGACTAGCGTCAGCAGGGTGATGACGGGCCACTCTGCTGACGTTCGCAATAGTCCCAACAGCGCAAAGAAACCCGGAAATGGAGGAGTGGCTATGGCGGCTAGCGTGGTGGTCACGAGCATTAGTGAAAGCCGTGGCAGGCTTGCAGCGAGTCCGCCATGTAAGCCAGCGTAAGATGAGCCGAATCGTCGGGACAATGGTTCAGCAAGCAGTGTGAGTACCCCTGCGGGAAAGGTGGTCCAGACGAGAAACAGATGCACAGTAGGCTCGTCTGTGCCATGGGCCAGAAGAATCCAGGAAAGAGCAGATGAGGAAGTGACCAAGAATGCGGACCATAGGCCCAGGTCACGAATGGTCAACAAGCGCAATGCATATATAGAGGAGGTGAGCATGGCCCAGACCACCACGATTTCAGGGATCTTGACGTGTGCGGCCGATGTCAGGAAAACCCCCACATGGGGCCACAGAAGCAGAAAACTGCAGCGTACCCAGGAATGGTGAAGTTTTTTCGCAAGCAGGTTGAAAACCATGCTCAAGGGGAAGAGAGGCAGAAATAATCCTGCAGTGGCAAGCATACCCATCAGACCCACCTCGACCAGATGTTCAGCTGTTTGGACAATCCCAGAATCGATTGTGCTATCCAGGCATACACGTCAGAAACGTACAGCTCGCGAGTGATCAGGGAGTAGAAAGCCAGCCTGAAGGGCGAGGTGTTTTCATTACCGGAACGGCCATTGGCTGTGGTGTAGTAGGTGGCCAGCCATCCCAGTACTATGGCCAGAGAGAGAATCACCACGACGACTTCAAAGGTGGCCAAGGGGATGCTGGCAGCAGCATAGACCATTTGGCTCATCGTGCGGTCAGGGTAGAGAAGGAGATCAAAGGCATGTTCGATGACTGTATAGCCTGCCACCACAATGACCAGAGAAAGGATGATCATGGCCATCAGGCGCCAGGGACTCTCGACGCTTAGGCGATAGGTGGCAAACAGGAGTTGTGCTCCGGTGACCCATCCAAAAAAGAGGAGGATGATGGCCCCCTGCTGGCCTACGAGCAGGCCGCCAACCAGCCAGTGGGACAATCCGAGCACCAGCAGTGGGACCACGACGGTGATGGCGGCTGCCATGACCCAAGGCAGGCGGGATGTGACCGGCTTGCGTTCTACTACGAAGGTGTAGACCTCGTCATGTGGGATGCCATCGTGCTTTCGCGCGTTGCTGATCACGCCGCCTGCGCCGAGAAACAGGGTACCCTTGAACAAACCGTGCGCAATCAGGTGATAGATGGCCAGGGAAAAAGCGCCCACCCCACATTCCACGAACATGAAACCCATTTGCCCCATGGTGGAGTAACCCAGTGACTTTTTGACGTCATTCTGGGTCAGCATTAGGACGGAACCAAGTATGGCTGTCACCAGACCCACAATGCAGGTCAGGTGCAGCGCTTCGCTGGCGTGCATGAATACAGGGGCAAAACGATTGAAAATGAAACCGCCGGCATTGACGATGCCCGCGTGCATCAATGCGGAAACCGGCGTTGGTCCTTCCATGGTGTACGGTAGCCAGATGTGCAATGGAAACTGAGCTGAGCGTGCGAAGGCGGCGAGGGCAATCAGGAGGCCGGTGACTGTGGTCAGGGGTAGGCCCAGTACCGCGTGGGCATCAGGGGCGGCAGTGATTCGTTCAAACAGGACTGGAAGGGAAACGGTGCCATAGTTCTGGTAAAGCAGAATGGCTGCAATCAGGAGTGGAAAATCGCCCAACCGGTAAGTGATGAATGTCCAGAAGGCATAGCGCTGTGCAGTGACCCGTTGCGAATCGTGCCCCAGAAGAAAGTAAAGCAGTACACCCACGAGGTGCCACGCTATCACCAGAGTGATGAGATCGCCGGCAGTCACCATCAGCAATATGGTGGCGGTCATGAGGTCCAGAAGGGCAAAGAAGCGGGCATAACCGGGTTCCTCCGCCATGTACCTGATGGAATAGACGTGGACTGCCAGGCTGATGGCTGCAACGGTGAGGCCCATGATGGCCGAGAGCGGGTCGAGGTACAGGCTGCCCCAGGCTGGACCGAATGAAACCCAGTGGGGGTGGGGAGATGAAAAGTACATGGCAAAGAGCGTGATGAAGCACAGCACATTGATGGCGCTGAATGTGACGCTCAGGCGCGCAGTGCTCCGCCCCAGTCGCCTGGCCGATAGGCCCACCAGTACGGCAGAAAGCAGCGGCATGGCCGGAAGAAGGGCCGTCAATTTATCCATGTCGTCGTTTTTCCTGTAACACCCGGGCAACCCGCGTGGGATGTCTGGATTCGAGTCGATCAGTGCCCTATGTTTCGGGCCTTGGGGTCTGTTCAGTAGCGAAATACCCCTTCTTTGTCTCAATCCTATGATCTAAAACCCATAAAAAACAGTCTTAATTATTTATGGGAACAATAAATCAAATCTAATATATTGAGGGGGAGGCTCAGGAAGATTGATTAGGGTATGGCGCGTTGTTCGAGGGCAGTAATGGCGGGAAGGGCCTTGCCTTCCATGTATTCCAGAAAAGCGCCACCTGCGGTTGAAATGTAAGACACTTTGTTCTGGATGCCGTATTTCTGGATCGCGGCGATGGTATCGCCTCCCCCAGCCAGCGTAAAGGCGGTGGTGTTGGCAATGGCGTTGGCCAGCACTCGTGTACCTTCTCCGAACGGGTCGAGCTCGAACACGCCCACTGGCCCGTTCCAGACCACGGTACCTGCCTTCTGGATATGGTCAGCCAAGGTTCGGGCGCTATCGGGGCCGATGTCGAGAATCATGTCATTCTCGGCTAGCAGGCGTACATCCTTGAGAATGGCGGGCTCAGCTTGATCGGGACGTTTGCCCACCATGACGTCAGTGGGCAGTGGAATCAAGATTCCGTTTCTGGCCATTTTGTCCATGATCCGCCTGGCATCGGGAATCAGTGCGGGCTCGCACAGGGAGCGACCAATCTTCAATCCTGTCGCAGCCAGGAAGGTATTGGCGATCCCACCGCCTACGATCAATTGATCAACCCTGTCGGACAATGTTTCCAGCAATGACAGCTTGGTGGATACTTTTGATCCACCAACGATGGCTACCAAGGGACGTGCGGGATTTGCCAGTGCCTTGCTAAGCGCTTCCAGTTCTCTCGTGACAAGCAGACCGGCGCAGGCCATGGCTGCAAATCTGGCAATTCCACTGGTTGAGGCTTCTGCTCGGTGGGCAGTGCCGAAGGCATCCATCACGAATACATCACAAAGGGATGCATACTTACGGGAAAGTGCTTCTGAGTTGGTGCTTTCACCCGTATTGAAACGACAGTTTTCCAGTACCACAAGCTCCCCATCGGCCACAGAGAAGGAGCCGTTGACCCAGTTGCGAATCAGGCGGACAGATTTCCCCAGACGTTGTGAGAT
>JAJZEL010000029.1 GCA_021828575.1 Pseudomonadota bacterium | reverse complement strand
CAATGGCCTGTTCAAGCGCCTGAAGTTCGGGGCTTCGGTCCATGGCCGTTTGTACGGATTGTTTCAAATCAGGAGATGTGCCGTCATTTTCACTCAGGGAATCCAAGAGTTCCAACGGGGTGTCCATGGAAATACCCAGTGCCCTGTGCAAACGAGTGTCTGCTTCAATGGCATCACTTTTGGCCTGTCGGAGAATCAGTTCATTACGTGTATTGACCGATTCGGCACGCACCACATCCACCCCCGTTGCCATGCCCGAAGACTGCTGATCATGGGCGAGTTTCAGAAGATTTTCCGACAGATCATGATTGGCCTGAGCTGCTGCCACAGTCTTTTGGGCTCGCTGGAATTCCACATAGGCCAATGCGGCTCCACCTGCCACTTGCTGAGCAATGGCGTCAGCATGGAGTTTGGTGGACTTAACGGCATATTCTGCAGCATTCACCGCCCTCGCCTTGGCCAAATTAAATATTTGCTGGGTAAAGTACACACGAGCATCGAAAGTATCAAAAGGCCCTATTACATAAGGCAGACCGGGGAAATTGAACCCCATGGCTTTAAGGTTTTCCGTTTGTCTGACCTGATAACTTTGAAAGAAAAGGGAGGGGTTGAGCGCAGAATGCGTTTCCCTTTCCTGAGCGCCAATTTCATTGGCCTGTTCTTGTGCAATCAGTACAGCCGACTGGTTTTCCACAGCCATGGCCTTGGCTGACTTCAACGTGAGTCTCAGGGGTGACAAAGCCACATCGGCCTGGCATGACCCCGGATGAATCTGCAGCCACAGAAGCGCTGTCAGGGCCAAGGCTGTTTTTTTCATGAACTGTAACAGTGTTGAGAGTCGGGGAAATGCCCTGCTTTTACTTCGGATACATACAAGCGAACAGCTGCCTCGATGGAATCTGTTTCCCGCAAAAAAAGTCTGACAAAACGGGGCGGTGCATACGAGCCCAAGCCCAACATATCGTAAATCACGAGTACCTGGCCACTGCAACGAGGGCTTGCACCAATGCCTATGGTCGGAAGATCGACAGAATCACATACCTGGTCAGCAAGCGCTCGCGGAATGGCTTCCAGCAATAGCCAGTTGGCTCCTGCCTGCTCGACGGTTCTGGCATCATGGAGAATGCGCCGGGCGGCGCTTTCATCTCGTCCCTGAACCTTGAACCCTCCCACCTGATGGACTGATTGAGGCGTCAGACCTATATGAGCACACACAGGAATCCCCCTGCTGACGAGAAATTCGATCGTGGGCGCCATGTCTGCCCCACCTTCAATCTTGACCATCTGTGCTCCCGCCCTCATCAATTCAGCCGCATTGGCAAAGGTGTCTTCGGGTGATCTCTGGGAGGTACCAAATGGCATGTCAGCCATGAGAAAGGCTGTTCTTGAGCCGCGTGCCACACATGAAACATGATAAGCCACATGCTCCAGACGAACGGGCAATGGCGTGTCATGGCCTTGGATGACCATGCCCAGAGTGTCTCCCACCAGCAAAACGTCGACTCCACCGGATTCAAGCACTCCCGCAAAACTGGCGTCATAGCAGGTCAGCATGGCGATTTTTTCACCTTTCTGATGCATGCCATGAATATCCAGGAGGGATTTACGCATCGTGTTCTGTCCTTTCAAGTCGTCTGATCAGGCTTGATGTATCCCAGCGCCCACCTCCCATGGACTGCACTTCTGCATAAAACTGGTCCACCAGCGCTGTCATGGGTAATAGGGCACCATTTTTTCTGGATTCATCGAGCAACAAGCCAAGATCCTTGCGCATCCAGTCCACGGCAAAACCAAAATCAAATCGATCTTCAAGCATGGTTCGCCCTCGGTTGTCCATTTGCCAGGACTGAGCGGCCCCCCCTGAAATGACATCCAGCACGCGTTGTCCGTCAAGGCCAGCCTTTCGGGAAAAATGGAGGGCTTCGGAAAGTCCCTGAAGGGCCCCTGCAATACAGATCTGGTTGACCATTTTGGTCAGTTGCCCGGCGCCTGTCGGCCCCATGAGCGTTACGGATTTGGCGTAAGCCTGCAAGATGGGACGAACCCGTCGAAAGACACCTTCATCGCCACCGCACATGATAGTCAATTTTCCGTTTTCAGCCCCGGACTGCCCTCCCGAAACCGGTGCATCAAGGAAAAAAGCTTTCTGCGCATCACATGCAGATGAGAATTCCCTGGCAATCATTGCCGAGGCCGTGGTGTGATCCACCAATATAGCCTCCTCTCCCAATCCGGCCAGGACACCCGAATCTCCATAGACGACACTGCGCAAATCGTTGTCATTTCCAAGGCACATGAACACCATGTCCGCTCCCTGAACTGCCTCACGAGGAGTATCGGCCACATGACCCTGAGCATGAAGAGACAGCCAGTGTTGCGCCTTACTGTGAGTTCTGTTGTATACCGTGACATGGTGGCCTTGACTGACCAGATGCCCGGCCATGGGAAAACCCATGACACCCAGGCCAACAAATGCAAGGTTCATGGAGTCAGGTTTTTCATCGGTCATGGTTTCAAATTCACCTTGTAATGAACATGTACATTCAATGCCACAGATTCAGGATCCGCCCAATCCCCCTCACCCACTTTGAAGTCAAGACGGTTCAGGTCGATATCACCTTCAGCCACTTGTGAACCCGAACCGGTTTTGACTTTCATGGGAACAGACAAAGGCCGTGTAATACCCTTGATGGTCAGTTGCCCTTCCACCTGATAACGGTCATTCCCTAACCCCTTGATCGCGGTTGATTGAAAAATTGCATTGGGAAACAGGGACACATTAAACCATTTTTTCCCCTTGATTTCGTCTTCGGAATCGTCAGACGACAGATCAATGCTATTGAGGTCGATAATGATTTTTGCGCGACTATGGGCAAGGTCAGTCGGATTGAAGTGAATATCAGTGTCGAATTTCCTGAAACCTCCTTCAACACGTGCCCCCATTTGCTCTCCATAAAAAGAGATCACTTCAGATGCAGGCTGTGAACCTGTGGCACAAGCTTCTTGCAAAAAAAGTACCCAGGAAAACAGAAAAAAGCTGGTAATGATGAGCGATGATTTCAAGGTCGCATCCTTTCCAGAAGGTGGTCATGATCCATGAACTGATGTTTCAGTGCCGCAGCCACATGGAGCACCACAAATGCCAGCATGGTCCAGTTAAGAGTTTCGTGAATCTCCTTCAGCAAGTGGGACAGTGCCTTGTCTTTACCCATCAGGTCAGGCAACGGAATCAGATTCAGATAAACAACTGACACGCCCGCTGCCGAACTGTATAGCCAACCCGTAACAGGAATAGCCACCATCAATAGGTAAATGGCTAAGTGAGCAAGCCCACTCAACCATTTCATCCAGAGGGTCATATGCATAGGAAGTGGTGGAGGATGGTGCAACATTCTCCATAGAATCCTGAACAGCACCAGACCCAGTATGGTGACACCCACCCATTTGTGCCACGCGTACACATGCAGCTTCCATGGTGATAATTTGAGATCGCACATATACAGGCCCACGGAAAAGGCAATGGCCATCATCAGGGCAATTGCCCAATGAAGCACAATGGCCGTGACAGTGTACTTTTCACGGATCATGCCGGAATCCTGAACAACTCCAAAAAGTTTTGGGAAGTTTGCCTACCTACCTGGTCAAGGCTCACTTCTTTCAGACAGGCAATTTCATCTGCCACCAGTTTTACATGGGCTGGTTCATTTGTTTTTCCACGAAAAGGGACCGGTGCCAGATAGGGCGAGTCTGTTTCAATGAGCATTTTTTCCAGAGGGACCTGTTTGGCCACCTCTTTCAGTGCTCGTGCGTTCTTGAAAGTCACAATTCCTGAAAAAGAGATCAGAAAGCCCATATCCATGGCCTGTTTGGCCACCTCCAGAGATTCCGTAAAACAGTGCATGACCCCTCCTACAGCATCAGCACCCTCTTCCTTCATGATTTTCAATGTGTCTTCTGACGACGAACGGGTATGTATGATCAGGGGTTTTTGCGCCATTTTTGCCGCCCGAATATGACGACGAAACCGCTCGCGCTGCCATTCAAGATCACCTGTGAGGCGATAATAGTCCAGTCCTGTTTCTCCAATGGCCACAATTTTGGGGGAATGACCTGCCCATCCTGCAATGGTTTCGACATCCGGTTCGAGAGTGTTTTCATAGTCAGGGTGAACACCCGCTGTGGCATACCAGTTGGTGTGGTACTCCGAGACTTCCAGGACAGCGGGCCAATTTTCTTGTTCCACTGCAATGCAAAGCGCATGAGTGACCCGATTGTTTTGCATGGCATCCACCAGCTGGGGCAATCGGTCACGAAATTCCGGAAAATCCAGATGGCAATGTGAATCAATAAACATTGATGCCCCCTATTAAGGCAAACATTATCTCATGGTCATGAATGGCATCAACAGGGACTCCGCCAGCAACCTTTCATTCAAGGGATGGTGCAACCAGCGCTTGGCTTCCTTCAATTGGCTTTCCAGCACCAGCAAATCATACAGGCCTGCCTGATGGGATATTCGAGTAGACAGCTCGGACAAATCGGAATGGTAGCGAATTCTTCCTGTTACTTTTTGCTCCAGCAAGTCATGAACCCATTTGTGCAGCCAGTCCACCCATTCTTTTACCGGAATCTTGCTGGTCATTGCCGACAGCCTCGTCAGGGAAACATGGGGGTCAGACAGTGCCTTGAGCCAGGAAACCCTGGAACCGACGTCCATCCGGGACAAATGAAGTGCATCCAAAGGTGATCCCCCTGAAAGATCAAGGAATGTTTCAGGACGGTCGATGGATTGTTCCACAAGCCATTGCAAGGCCTCCTCCCTGCGTGGTCCCGGTAGCAACAGGCTTTGACAGCGGCTTCTGACAGTGGCAGGAAGACGGCCTGGAACATGTGTAACCAGGATGAAATGTGTTGCGGGTGTCGGCTCTTCCAGAGATTTGAGCAAGGCATTGGCAGCCGACAGATTCAGGGTTTCAGCATGCAACAAGAGAACCAGACGTTTGCCCAGGCGATGGGAAGACAATGCCAGAAAATCCTGGAGTGATCTGATGTCATCCACAAGAATCTGCCCATTGCCTTTTGCCTGATGATCATCGTCTGCCGGTTGGTTCGGATCAAGTACCCTGATATCAGGATGGTGTTCAGCCTCAAACCAGTGGCATGCAGGGCATTCTCCGCAGGGTTTGCCATGTGCTGATTCACACAACAGTGCACGCGCCAGATGCATGGCAAAGGAAACCTTCCCCGTACCTGACGGCCCATGAATCAACAATGCAGGAGGGAAATACCCGGATCGGGCAAGCCATTTTTCAAAAGAGGCCTGTTGCCAGGGAAGCAACCCGGTTTTCATGCCAATACTGACAGGGTGTCCAGCATTCGGGAAAAAACCTTATCCGGCGAAGCTTCTGCGTCCAGTATGCAAAATCGTTCCGGATACATGGAAGCTCGCGAAAGGTAAGCATTTCTGACCCTTTCGAAAAAAATCGCCTGCTCTTTCTCAAAACGATCAGGGTGGGGAGTATTCAGGCTTAGCCGGCGTTGAGCCACTTCTGGCGACACATCA
>JAJZEL010000255.1 GCA_021828575.1 Pseudomonadota bacterium | reverse complement strand
TTCCGATCTCTGCATGTGGGCCATGGACGGGGAGCTGCTTTTGGTGCCTCGCTCTCCAATATTCTGGCTAAGGCCGGTTATCAGGTTCATCGTGAGTATTACGTCAATGACGCCGGAAGACAGATGGACATCTTGGCGGTGTCCACCTGGCTGCGCTACCTGGCATTGGGCGGGGAAATCATTCCCTTCCCCCCCAATGGTTATCAAGGTGATTATGTTTCGCAAATGGCCCGACAACTCAGGGATTGTCTAGACGATTCTCTCATGCGTCCTGCAGCAACCGTTCTCGCCCACACCCCGGGCCTGCCCTCCGCAGGCATCGATGACGAAGCACGGGTGGAACACCACATGGATGCCCTGATTGCCAATGCCAAAACCCTGCTGGGCAAGGATTACAAAGAGCTTCATGACCGTGTGCTGCACGAACAGTTGAACGATTGTCGGCAAGACCTGGAAGAGTTTGGCGTCACTTTCGACGAATGGTTTTCGGAGCAGTCCCTGTTTGATGATGGCTCCGTGGAAAAGGTCGTTCATTGCCTGGAAGCGGCAGGCCACCTGTATGTGCAGGATGGCGCACGCTGGTTCCGCTCCTCTGCCTTCGGTGATGAAAAAGACCGGGTGGTGCAACGTGAAAATGGCCTCTACACCTATTTTGCCTCCGACATTGCCTACCATGTGAACAAGTTCGAGCGAGGGTTCCATCAGGTGGTGAATGTGTGGGGGGCTGACCACCACGGGTATATCCCTCGTGTAATGGCGGCATTGAAGGCCCTCGGGTTTCCTGCCGAACACCTGAAGGTTCCCTTGGTACAGTTCGTCACCCTGTATCGTCACGGCGAAAAAGTCCAGATGTCCACTCGCAAGGGTCAGTTCATTACCCTTCGGGAACTCCGCTCGGAAACAGGGCAGGACGCAGCCCGTTTTTTTTATGTCTTGCGCAAATCCGACCAGCATCTGGACTTTGACCTGGATCTCGCCAAGTCCCAGAGCAATGACAATCCTGTCTATTACGTCCAGTATGCCCATGCCCGCATCCACAGCGTGTTGGCCAAATGGGGAGGCGATACGGCAACCTTGCGCAAGGCGTCCCTTGCATCCCTGACCGGAACACAGGAATATGCCCTGATGCAGTCCCTGCGGGGCTATCCGGAAGTCATCGCACTGGCGGCTGCCGATTTTGCACCACACATGGTGGCTTTCTATCTCAAGGAACTGGCTGCCCTATTGCACAGTTACTACAATGCAGAGCAGTTCCTGGTGGAAGATACCGCACTGCGCGAAGCCCGGTTGGCTCTCATCACCGCCGTAGGGCAGGTTCTGCGTGACGGCCTGACGCTGCTGGGCGTCAACTCACCCCTCTCCATGTGACAACGGAGTACTTTCTCTATGGCCCAAAAATCTCCGG
This sequence comes from Pseudomonadota bacterium, assembly GCA_021828575.1. Classification (GTDB taxonomy): domain Bacteria; phylum Pseudomonadota; class Gammaproteobacteria; order Burkholderiales; family Ferrovaceae; genus JAJZEL01. The sequence continues at coordinate 4,232 of JAJZEL010000255.1, read as the reverse complement.
AAAAGCGCAGGTCCCCTCCCTCGACGTTCCTTGCCTTTCTTGCGGGGCTGGTTCTGGGTGTCCTGCTTTCTGCCGGCGTTGCCCTTTATGTCACCCACATGCCCAGTCCATTCGTGGAACGGGGAGTGCAGTCATCCAATGCCCCTGAAAAACCCATCGCTGCAGTGCCCCCAGTGTCTTCCCAAGGCCTCATGAACCCGACGCCCGTCGCTCCGGACTCATCTCTTCCCCCGCAGGAAGCTCCAGCGGTTCAGACCTCTTCCGCCTCCTCCCTGCCGCAGGCCGCCTCTCCAGGAACATCGGTTCCTCCCGCAACACCTGCTTCCACCCCCCTGGCCTCACTGACCTCCCAGCCCGCACAGAACGCTGACAGCAAGTCGGCACCTCGTTCAGCGCAAACCGCCTGGTTCATTCAAACAGGGGCTTTCGGGAAAGCATCGGAAGCAGAAAACCAGCGAGGACAGCTTGCTCTTGTGGGTGTGGATGCCACGGTGCTTTCACCAACGACGAGTGATGGCAAGTCTCTGTATCGCGTGCGCATTGGCCCTCTCACCAGCCAAGATGAGGTGCGTACCCTGGTGGCCACACTCAAGAATAACGGTTTTTCCACAAGCGTCACCAAATCCACAGAATCTTCTCCCTCACGATAGACGGAGCTTCCCGCATGAACTGGCTGAAATCATTTTTCAAACCCTTTCTTCTCCTTGCACTGCTGATCTCCGCATCAGCCCATGCCGCCACCGAAGGGCAGGAGTACATGCGCCTTTCGCCCCCACAGCCTACGGATGTGGGCCCCCGAAAAGTGGAAGTGCTGGAAGTGTTTTCCTATGCCTGCCCCCATTGCGCCCATCTTGCCCCCCTGATCGAGCCCTGGGCCAGGAAACTTCCCCCTCAGGTGGTCTTCAAGCGCATTCCCGTGAGTTTTGGCAGGGACCAGTGGGCCACCATGGCCAGAACTTATTACACCCTTGAGGCACTTCACCTCACCGACAAGCTTCATGTCAAAATCTTCCAAGCCATTCATGAGCAAAGGGTGGATCTGTTTTCTCAGGACACGCTCTTTTCATGGATGGAGAAACAGGGAGTGGATCGCAAGAAATTCATCAGCGTGTTCAATTCATTTGCCGTACAAAGCGCAGTTGAACGCGGAGACCAGCGCGCCATGGCACTGGGCATTGACTCCGTTCCCACGATTTTTGTGGATGGGCGATTCATGACATCACCTTCCATGGCAGGGGGTAATGAAGCCGTGATTCCCGTGCTGGATTCCCTGGTACGTCAGGCCATTAAAGACAAGGGGCTGTAAGCCCCCCTTCCCTTAGCCCGGTTTCTTGACCGGGCGTTTCCAGCCCGGAATGGTTTTTTGTGGAGTGCGGGAGAGCGCCAGCTCTCCTGGCGGAACTGACTTCACTATGGTTGAGCCTGCTCCTATGGTGGCGCCCTTGCCTACGGTAACAGGAGCCACCAGCTGTGTATCGGATCCCACGAACACATCGTCCTCGATTACCGTGCGATGTTTCCGTGCACCATCATAGTTACATGTGATGGTGCCGGCGCCCACATTCACCCGGGCACCCACCGAACTGTCTCCCACATAGCTGAGATGATTGACCTTGGTACCAGTCCCTAGCGAGCTGTTTTTGACTTCCACAAAATTGCCCAGATGCACGCCTTCTGCCGTACTCGTTCCAGGCCTGATCCGTGCATGGGGTCCGACATGGTTGGTCTTGCCCAGAACGGCCCCTTCCAGGTGGGAAAATGCCTGGATATGAGTACCGGCCCCCACTTCGCTGTTCCTGAGCACGCAGTTGGGGCCCACGGTTACGCCATCGCCCAGCACCACGCGCCCCTCGAAAAGGCAGCCAGGCTCGATCGTGACATCGCGACCACAAACCAGTTCACCGCGAATATCCAGGCGTGCCGGATCCACCAGGGTCACTCCCGCCTCCAGCAGCAGACGGGCCCGCTCCGCCTGATACAACCGTTCGAGTTCTGCCAGCTGCCGTTTGTCGTTGACCCCTAGGGCTTCCCAGTGGTGGGTGACCTCCACCGTGCGAATCGGCACTTCGTCTTCCACAGCCATGGCCACCACATCCGTCAGGTAGTACTCCTGCTGGATATTTTCGCATGACAGCTGATTGAGCCAGCGGGTCAGGCGATTTGCTGGCAGTGCCATGATGCCCGTGTTCACTTCCCGGATGGCCCGTTCTTTCTCGCTGGTATCCTTGTCTTCACGAATGCCTTGCACGCGTCTTTCCGGATCCCGGAGAATCCGTCCATAACCTGCGGGATTATCCAGTGTTTGTACCAGAAGCACGAGCGCCTCTCCGGAGCAGGCATCCAGCATTCGAGCAATGGTTTCCGGCTGGATCAGCGGCACATCACCAAAAAGAACCAGAACCGTGCCGTGGCCGGGCAGTTGAGGCAAGGTTTGCAGAAGCGCGTGACCCGTGCCTTTCTGAGTCGATTGAAGCACCCAGTGCAGATCAGGATCGGGGAATGCACTGCGCACGGCATCGCCACCATGACCATGAACCACTAAAAGACTCTGGGGGGTCAGCCTGCGGGCGACTTCAAGCACATGCCCGAGGAGGGGTTGCCCTGCAAGCGGCTGCAACACCTTGGGAAGGATTGAGTGCATGCGCTTTCCCTGGCCGGCAGCCAGAACCACCACTGCCAGGGAAAGGGGGGCGTTCAGTGTGAACCTTTGCGCAGCCTTTGAATGGCTGCCAGTTGCGCCACAGCTTCGGCAAGTTCTGCCATCGCGCGGGCATAGTCGATTTCGGACGAGCGGTCCTGCATGGCTTCCTCTGCCCTTCGTTTGGCTTCCAGTGCGCGAGCCTCATCCAGATCGGGACCACGAATGGCTGTGTCCGCCAGAACCGTCACGCTGTCTGGCTGAACCTCCAGAATGCCCCCGGATACGTATACGATTTCCTCGGTCGTCTGACCGGGTATGCGGAAACGCACGGTGCCAGGTTTGATCCGCGTGATCAGGGGAGTGTGGCGGGGGTAAATGCCCAACTCCCCCATCTCGCCTGGCAGGACCACAAATTCGGCCAGTCCGGAAAAAATCTGTTCTTCGGCACTGACCACATCCACTTGAATCGTATTTGCCACGGAATATCTCCCTGCTTATTGCATGGTCCTGGCTTTTTCCACCGCTTCGTCTATGCTGCCCACCATGTAGAAAGCCTGCTCGGGCAGGTCGTCATAATCCCCATTGATGATGCTCTTGAAGCCCTTGATGGTATCCGCCAGAGAAACGTATTTTCCTGGAGCTCCAGTGAACACTTCGGCCACGTGGAACGGTTGCGAGAGGAAACGCTGGATCTTCCGGGCACGGGCCACCACCAGTTTGTCCTCGGGCGACAGTTCGTCCATGCCCAAAATGGCAATGATGTCGCGAAGTTCTTTGTACCGCTGCAGCGTGGCCTGTACAGAGCGCGCCACGTTGTAGTGTTCTTCCCCAACCACCAGCGGATCCAGCTGGCGCGAAGTAGAGTCCAGCGGATCCACAGCGGGGTAGATCCCCAGGGATGCGATGTCGCGCGACAGCACTACCGTGGAATCCAGGTGAAGGAAGGTAGTGGCAGGAGACGGGTCGGTCAGGTCATCTGCGGGAACGTAAACCGCCTGAACAGAAGTGATGGAACCCACCTTGGTGGAGGTGATCCGTTCCTGCAGGCGACCCATTTCCTCCGCCAGAGTGGGCTGATATCCCACGGCAGATGGCATGCGGCCCAGCAGGGCAGACACTTCCGTACCGGCCAGTGTGTAACGGTAGATGTTGTCCACGAACAACAGAACATCGCGACCTTCGTCACGGAAGTATTCCGCCATGGTCAGGCCCGTCAAAGCCACGCGCAAACGGTTTCCTGGCGGCTCATTCATCTGTCCATACACCAGTGCCACCTTGTCGAGCACGTTGGAATCCTTCATCTCATGGTAGAAGTCGTTCCCTTCACGGGTTCGTTCACCCACGCCAGCGAATACGGAATAGCCTCCGTGCGCCTTGGCAATGTTGTTGATGAGCTCCATCATGTTCACGGTCTTGCCCACGCCAGCACCACCGAACAGGCCCACCTTTCCTCCCTTGGCAAAGGGACAGATCAGGTCGATCACCTTGATCCCGGTTTCCAGCAATTCCTGGCTTGGGGAAAGCTCTTCGTAAGAAGGGGCTTTTCTGTGGATGGAGGATGTTTTGTCAGCACCCACAGGGCCTGCCTCAT
>JAJZEL010000199.1 GCA_021828575.1 Pseudomonadota bacterium | reverse complement strand
TAGAAAGCTTTTCCCGGGGCATCGGGAATTTCGAAGCCGAAGTAGGGCGCATCGCGGGAAATGTCCCAGTCGTTGAGGCCTACCTTAAACCATTCGTCCAGCTTGTTGGCTGCTTCGTCTGGCAGGGTGCCTGATCGTGTCCATGAGCGAAGAAAATCTGCGCATTCTCCCAATCTGAAAAAATGATGCTCGGACGTCTTCATGACGGGACGCGCGCCGGATACCACGGAGACCGGATTGATCAGTTCCGTGGGGGAATAGGAGGCACCACAGACTTCACAGTTGTCACCATACTGGTCTTGTGCATGGCAGCGCGGGCATTCACCCTTGATAAAACGATCAGGAAGGAACATGAGCTTCACCGGATCGAACAGCTGTTCGATCGAGCGAATGGCAATCAGGCCTGCAGCCTTGAGGCGCAGGTAAATGTCGCTGGACAGTGCCTGTGTTTCCGGTGAGTGGGTGCTGTAGTACAGATCATGCTGTACGAGGAAGCCAGCGAGGTCTTTCATGTGCTCCTGACGAGCCTTGTCGATCATCTGTTCAGGCGTGAGTCCCTGGGCTTCTGCGGCAAGCATGACGGGTGTGCCATGCGTGTCGTCGGCGCAAATATAAGACACCTGGTGTCCGTGCATGCGCTGGTGGCGTACCCAGATATCGGTTTGTATGTGTTCCACCAGATGCCCCAGATGAATGCTGCCATTGGCATAAGGCAGGGCGCTGGTGACCAGGAGAGTGCGGCTCATGAAAAAAATCGACAGGTAGGTAAAGCGGCCATTCTAGCAACCTATTGCCGCAAATTCGAGAGATGCGCCTGACATGGCAGGGTCTGATACTATAATCAGCTGTCACATTGTCAACTTTCAGGAAAAGTCATGAGTATCACCGTGCAGGAAGCTGAAAAGCTCGTCAAGGAAGTACCGGACCCGCATGTGGGAAAGTCGCTGGGAAGTGCCAAGGCCGTCAAGGCCGTTAACCTGGAAGAGGGGGTTCTCAAGGTGGAATTGTCCCTGGGTTATCCGGCCAGGACATTGGGAAAAGAAGTCAGTGATGCTGTAGTGACCCATCTGTCCAGTCAATCGGGCATCACGGCAGTGGATGTACAGGTGACCTGGCAAATTCGCCCGCATACCGTCCAGTCAGGACTCAAGCCTTTGCCAGGCATTCGGAATGTCATAGCCGTGGCCTCGGGCAAGGGTGGAGTGGGAAAATCCACCACTGCGGTGAACCTTGCCCTCGCACTGGCCGAGGAAGGCGCGCGCGTGGGCATGCTGGATGCGGATATCTATGGTCCGTCCCAGCCCACCATGCTGGGTTTGCAGGGGCATCCTGAAAGCTCTGACGGGAAATCCATGGACCCCTTGATAGGGCATGGTATCCAGACAATGTCCGTGGGCTTCCTGATTGATCCCGACCAGCCCATGGTGTGGCGTGGGCCCATGGTGACTCAAGCGCTGCAACAGCTGCTGTCAGACACTCATTGGGACGATCTGGACTATCTGGTAGTGGATATGCCTCCCGGAACGGGGGATGTGCAGTTGACCCTGGCTCAGAAAGTGCCGGTCACGGGGGCGATTATCGTGACCACTCCACAGGATATTGCCATGATAGATGCCCGCAAGGGTTTTCGTATGTTTGAAAAAGTCGGTGTGCCTATTCTGGGTGTGGTGGAAAACATGAGTACCCACGTGTGTTCCCACTGCGGCCATGAGGAGCATATTTTCGGTGAGGGGGGGGCAGAACGGATGTGCCAGGATTTCGGTACGGAGCTTCTTGGTTCCTTGCCGCTGGACATTCGCATTCGCGAGCAGGCGGACTCCGGTCGTCCTACGGTGGTGTCTGAACCGGACGGCGCACTGGCGGATCGTTACCGTGCCATTGCGCGTCGTTTGGCCATCAAAGTGGCCCAGCGTGGCGAAGATCATGCGGCCAAGTTCCCCAGGATCGTCGTGCAAAATTCCTGAGGAGGCGTTCTCTGTGAGCATTAAATCCGACCGCTGGATTCGCGCCATGGCCGAGCGTCATGGCATGATCCAGCCTTTTGAGCCTGGACAGGTGAAGGAATGTAACGGAGAGCGCATCGTTTCCTATGGCACGTCAAGCTATGGGTATGACATTCGCTGTTCGGATGAATTCAAGTTGTTCACCAATCTCAATTCCACCATCGTGGATCCCAAAAATTTTGACGCCAATTCTTTTGTGGACCTGAAAGCGCCTGTTTGCATCATCCCCCCCAATTCCTTTGCATTGGCCCGTACTGTGGAGTATTTTCGCATTCCCCGTAATGTGCTCACCGTTTGTCTGGGAAAATCCACGTATGCCCGTTGTGGGATCATTGTCAATGTCACTCCCTTTGAACCGGAGTGGGAAGGTTATGTGACCCTGGAGTTTTCCAATACGACGCCACTCCCTGCCAAGATTTACGCCAACGAAGGCGTGGCCCAAGTACTGTTTTTCGAATCGGATGAACCCTGCGAAGTGTCCTACCGCGACCGGGGTGGGAAGTACCAGGGACAGAAGGGTGTTACGCTCCCTAAAATGTGACAACTGTCACTGATGGAAAGAGACGATTGTCCCTGTTTGCCAGAGACAATCGTCTCTTTCTGACGCATTAACTCATTGATTGTTATTTATTGTTTGGGTTATCCCCAAATTACCCACAAGATATCCACAGTTTTTCCAGGCTGTTTTTTCCTATAGTGCCTCTCGAGCATTTCAGATCGGAATGCCTTACCTGGGAGGAAATATTCGTGAGCAGTCTTGGAAAGTCGATGTCGGACATCAATCTGGGCATGTTGTATCTGGCCAGAGAAGCCTTGCAGGAAGATCGCGTTGCTGGCATGGCAAATTTGGGAATCAGCCAGGAAGTGGCCACCCTGTTGCTGTCCTTGTCTGCGGAAGAAATCAATCGTCTGGCTCGTACTCCCCTGTTGCTGGTGGGATTGCGCTGGCGTAGCAGTGCCGTCTGGGGTTGTCTCAAGCAATATGCCTCGGGGGCTCCCAATGCCCTGTCACGCGCCATGATCCTGGGGGAGGAGGAGTTCGACCATGTCCACTAAACGGGAATTACAGGTGGAAATCCGCCAGTATCGCAATGCGGAAAGGCTTCTCAGCTTGGGAGCGCGTGTTCCCATTGTCATGGAAATGACACGGCTGTCCAGCTGGTTCCTGCGCAAACTCTCCCTGGAAATCCATGGTGAGCCTCCCCGAAAGGGGCAGATTCCCAATTCTGACCAGTGGTACTTGAGACGTCAGAACCACCTTCAGGCTTCCTTGTTCTGCTCCATTCACGATGCTTTTCGCAGGCACGCAGGCCACGATCCAGACCGGTGCACGCTTCTGGTCTCTGCCTACGCACACTGGCGTCAGACCATTGAAGCTTCCGGGACGACCCCGGTCATGTCAGTGGATCGGGCCTGGTGGCTGGTCAAGTCCATTGAGATCAGAAACCTTCAAAGATCCCGCTGCCGGGTATGTCGAGGCCGATTTTTACAGGTGTGGGGAAAACTGGAAAAACATTTTGTGTGCTCCGAATGCCGTCCCAGAACCGTTTAAAGCTGCAAGGGCGGAAAGACTGTCTGGATTTTCAGCAGGAAAGTCTTCTGAGGATCAGAACGCTGGTGGGGCTGGATGTGGGGTTATCAGAAGCCGTGTTGATGCCCAGTTTTGAAAGATTGTGTTGCTGGGTGCTCAACCTGGCCAATCCAGGAAAACCGGAGACTTTGCTGTCCATCTCCCTGTCAGCTTCCATCGAAGTCCTGTCGGATTTGTCAGATCATTTGAATCCATTGGAACGACTTGTCTTGTCATTGCGCAAGGCGTGTGATGTTGTTTTTCAGGAATTGACGACACTGAGCGTTTCATCACTGTCCGGTGAGCGCTGGGGATTTCTCTCCAGTAGTTTGCTGGTATGGGGGCAGGCCATGCAATTCACCGAAGTTGTCCTGGATGAAGGCGGCACAGTTCCTGATTCGCCGGGCTGGAGCATGGTCTTTCTGGGCAGGGTGGTGTCAGGCGCCACCCTGTCCCATCTGGAACGCCATGGGCCTGACGCGTTGTCTTTGTTGCTGGAGACTGGCGTCAACCGGGGGTTCCCCTCACCTGCAGAAGGGGCCAGACAGTTGATGCGGCGGGGCATCTGGAATCCGGACGCACGTCCCGGACGCATCTGGATGAAGGACGGAGCAGGTTTTCTTCTCTGGCCACTGGCCTTGCAGGATCTGGTGACTGAACTGAGTTACCGGGATGTGGAAGACTGCCTGGAAAAATTGAAGATCGCGTGCTGTGTGGAAGGCAGGGTCATCACCGAGTTTCATCCGCTGCTGCAAAAACCTGTACAGGCCATCAGGATGGGATCCGTGTTCAGAGCGATTTTTCAGGAGCATGGACCAAAATGAGCGTCAGTGATTGGTTGCGTATGGTAGGGCCGGTGGGCATGACTTGGGCACTGGGCCATGCAACAGGATTTGGAAATTCAACGGATATCGTGATGGTGGCCTTCTGTCTGGTCATGACCTGTTTGATCCTCATGGTGGAAAGGGTGGGCGGGCGCTGGGCATGGTTCACTTCCGGAGGAAAACCCGTGTCTGTAGGATCACTGGAAAAGTGGGCATCCCGTCACCCACGGCTCACATGGTTGGGTTATGGGCATCACTGGGGAGGGCAGGCTGCTCGCAAACTACACGAATATCTGATTCGCCGGCCACTGGAGGAAGGCCCCCTTGATTTGCGCCGATTCATCAAGCATTCACGGCGCCTTGCCCCTGGCATCACCTTGGGCAATATGCTGGTAATGGGAGCTCCCGGGACGGGCAAGACCCTGATGTTCACTTGGTTGGCGCATCAGGCCATTGCCCGTGGACACGGGGTGGTATTCATTGATCCCAAGGGAGGGAGGCGTGTTCGGAGCGCCCTGAAAAAGAGTGCCAGAAAATGCGGTAGGCCCTACTTCCAGCTGTTGCCGGCCGAACCTCAGGACAGTCACTGTATTGACTTGCTAGCCAATGCACAACAGGGCTCCGAGTTGGCCAGCCGCATTGCCCGTCTTTTGCCTGCAGACGAAAAGGATAATGCTTTTGGACAGTTTGCGTGGATGGTACTGAACAGAATCATCACGGCACTGCGTTGCGTTGGGATTCCCGTGACTTTGCGAACAGTTCGGTGGCATGTCATGGATCAGGGGAAGGCACTCGTCGAGCAGATGGAGCACGGGTCTGGCCATGAAACCTTGTACCGTGAATTGCAGGAGCTGGCCAAGCATGACGCACTGCATTATAGAAAGATGATCCTGACCCTGATACCACTGTTGGATACCCTGACAGCCGGCGCGCTGGGAGATTTGCTGTCCCCCGTTCGGTCAGGGAGTTTTCGCGTCAATCCAGCCCAGGTGGTGGCACAGGGCGGAGTGTTGTATGCCGGTTTGGGGTCGCTGAGTGATATCAGTGTTTCGCGAGCGCTGGGATCGCTGCTTCTGGCCGATCTGGCGGCGATTGCGGGCAATCGTTATCGTTCCACACGGCATGAGCCTGCCTTGCGTGTGTTTGTGGACGAAGCGGCCGAAATGGTCAACGACGCATTCATCCAGCTGCTTAACAAGGGACGCGAATGCGGGGTAGAAGTGACTTTTGCCGTACAGACGG
>JAJZEL010000074.1 GCA_021828575.1 Pseudomonadota bacterium | reverse complement strand
ACACACATATCATACCACAAGTCACCCACAATTCAAGATTTTTGCTCTGCCAATAAAAGTACGATATGATCGTCAATGAAGGAGGTGCACCCTATGCCGACAATCGAAGAAAAGATCAAAGACGCCGAAGAAAAGCTCAAGAAGATGAAGCTCCAAAAAGCGCAGAGTGAGAGAGCGAAGAAAACAAAGGAGGCGAAAAAAGCGCGTTCCGAAGAGACCCGGAAAAAGATCCTTCTCGGAAGCTACTACATGACGAAAATGGAAGACGAAGAGAGTAAAAAGAAGATCCTTTGGGGGCTCGACAAATATCTCACCAGGGCGGACGACCGGGCGCTTTTCGGCTTGCCTCCCCTCCAGACTCCTGCGCCTTCTGCCTGACGGCCAGGCTAAGCTTTGATCGTGACCGGCGTTACCACGTCCTGACTTCATTGAGTAAATCGGGGTGACGTTCAAGCACCTTCAGCAGCTTCACCAGAGACAAGGGCGGCTTGGTCTTCCCATTCTCGTAACGGGAGAAGGCATTGACACCACCGCCGAAGATTTCGGCGGCCTGGCGCTGATCCAGATCGAGCTTCTTTCGCACCTTGGCAATGTAACCGGGATCGACGTAGGCAGCGTTCACCTGGCGATGGAACTGCCCGATCAATTCGCTGTACCGGTCGCCGTGCTCCCGGTTCAGAATGACCTCCCCGCAAGCCGGGCAAAAGTCGCCCGTCACCGCCGGGATGATAGTGCTTTCTCCCTTGTAGATGGTGGGCATATCGCGGGTGTCGTGGATCAGTTCAGCCGCTCCGCAGCATGGGCATTTCATGGTCACAACTCCTTGAAAGAAACGATCAGAACATCATGAATGATGGTCAGCTTCAAATACACATCGGCACTCCTGGCTGTCCTGGCATGGTACACGTCCTGCCAAATCCGGTGATCAGCGTGGGTCGTCATGCTTTTGTAGAAGTCGGCGGACGTGAGCGACAGGACAACAGCGCACATCCCGGCCAGGTCATTGATACCAAGGTCACGAGCACCACTGAAGGCGCTGGCCGTTGCCTTGACCTTGCCTGATTCAATCAAGGCTTTCACGACGGGGAGCTTGCAGTGAGGTGTGCCTTTTTCCATGCTGTCATTATAACCTATTGAGTTAATCAATCAAGTAGGTTCTTTTTATTGGTTACACGTTACCATTTATCTCCGGGAGGGGGAAAAGAATCTTGTTGACATAAGATCACGTTATTTGCGGACCTAGAAAAAAGGGGCAGATCTCCCGAAAATTTCACCCGGGTACGCTCGGTCTTAAATTTTAAAATTGCTAGTTCGCCATCGTTTTACTTGGAATCGAATGGCTTGAAGTGGTATTCGAAGATGATCTTGGCGGCAAATGGGGCGCTGACCGGCGTCAAACCCGTTCCGACCCCGACATTCCCGTCGATATGCTCTCCGATGGCAAAATTCCAGCTTTGGAAAACAAATTGCTGTTGCATGGCATTATAGAGACCGGGAGGACCTCCCATCGGCCCCATGTTATTGATCGGACCAGAATCCCCAAAGAATTCGATCCCGGCGTTGAGATTCTCCGCCAAGAGATAGTAGGCACCAGCTGCATAAGAAAAAAACGGAGGGTAATTCGGTTGGGAGCCATCGGTCGGAAAGAGAAACTTGGGATTAATGTCGAAGAGAAAAGGGCCAATCTTCTTTTCCACGATCAGGATGATGTCGAGAAAGGACTGCATGCCCGTTCCGCCTCCAGGCACCCAATATTCGATCTGGACCGCCGGATCGACAAATTTCGGGATTTTTGGGAATCTAAGTCTGGTCGTAATGGCCCGTGTTTGGAGATAGTTGTATGTCTGCCCGGCTCCGGCCGCAAAATCGATATAAGCACCCATCGTCCACCAGTCCGTCACCCCGAACTCGAGAACATAGGTGGAAAAAAGTAAGTTGGCATTCCTGATATTCTTCCCATAGAGAGTATCCGTCGTCTTGTTAGGAAGAAGCAGTGTCTGCCATGTTCCAACGCTGACCTCCCCCTGTTCCGGAGTCTGATAGGAATAAAGGATGAAGTCCCGAAAGGGATCGGCGAAAGATTCAGAGGGAGTCAGGAAGACAGAGCAAAAGAGGAGCGGGACGATTGAGAAAAGGAGACGAACAGACGATACGATCACCAAACGGCGAGGAGACGGACTCTGAGTCTCTAGCCTCTTTGTCGAGGCCGTCCAAGAACCATGCCCCGAATACACTCGGAACTGGTGGTCAATGAGGAGTGCAGAGAAGGAACAAACCCGACAGGAGATGGAAAAATCAGAGGTGGAATTGAAATTCGAATCCGACAACTGGACTTTTTCCATGGAGGGTCCTTTCATGCTGAGCGGTGAAAGTCCCATCATGCGCATGGTCCTGAAGAACATTTTGGATCTTGTTCGGGAACTATCTCTGAAGTGCTATTGCCCCAGCCTCTGAACATCCGGCGTTCTCGCCATTGCTCCATGCGGTTGTAAACAGAGGGGATGACAACCATATTCAGGAAGGTGGAAGTCAGCAGGCCGCCCAGCACCACCTGCGCCAGCGGACGTTCCAGTTCCTTGCCCACTGGTGACCCCCACAGTATCGGGATCAGTCCCAGCGAGGCGGTGGCCGCGGTCATCAGCACCGGCACCAGCCGGTCGAGCGTGCCCGACACGACCACTTCCTCCAGGGGTTTGCCTTCCTTGCGCAATTGATTGTAGTGGGCGATCAGGATGATGCCGTTGCGGGTGGCGATTCCAAACAGGGTGATGAAGCCGATTACGGCCGCCACGCTCATATCGGCACCAGCCAGGTATAACGCCATGACGCCGCCTATCATTGCCAAAGGCAAATTGATCAACACCAACAACGCTTCGCGGAAGGTGCCGAAGGCCTTGTACAGCAGAATCAGTGCCCCGAACAAGGCCAGGGTGCCGAAGACCAGCAAAGTCCGGTTGGCTTGCTGCTGGCTTTCAAACTGGCCACCGTACTCGATGGAATAGCCGGGGGGAAGTGAGATCTTCTTCCCGATTTTGGCCTGGATATCGCGGATGATGCCGCTCAAATCCCCCCCCTGAGTGTTGAAACTTACGATGATCAGGCGCCGATCGTTTTCCCGGCTGATCGAGTAAGGCTCGTCCTTAAGGGATACGCTGGCCACTTCGCGCAAAGGCACTTTGGCATTGCGGGCGGGATCCAGGCCGGGTGCATCCACCAGCATGTCGCGGATGGTCTCCACGCTGTTGCGTCCCGAGTGTTCCAATCGCACGTAAAGATCAAAGCTGCGGCGGCCCTCCATCACGCCAGACACCGTTTCCCCGTTCAGGTACATCTGGATGTTCTGCATCAAATCCCCTGCTTTAATGCCATAGCGCGCAGCCTTGGAGCGGTCGACCCTGATGGTTAGTTGAGGCACCCGGATCTGTTGTTCAACGTTGACATCGACCACCCCGGGTTCTCCGCGCAACAGCCCTCCCACCTGTTGCCCAAGTTGGTACAGGGTGGACAGGCTGTCGCCGAAAATCTTGACGGCCACCTGGGCGCGGACACCGGACTGCACTTCATCCATGCGGTGGGCAATGAACTGGCCGACGTTGAATACTGCCCCCGGAACCCTGGACAGATCCTGTCGGATATGCTTGAGCAAAACATCCGGCGGCATCTTGGGATCCCTGGTAAAATCCAGGCGCATATCGAATTCGCTGAAGTTTGGCGGCTGGGCGTCTTCGTCCAGCTCACTGCGTCCGGCGCGCTGGTCGATCGAGATCACTTGGGGGTATTTAAGCAGGTCCTGACGCACCAGCGACCCCAGTCGCATGGACTCCTCGAGTGAGGTGCCGGGCAAGGTCGTCATGCCGATGATGTAATTGCCCTCGTGAAATTCCGGCAGAAATGAGCGCCCGAAAAAGGGAAGCAGGGAAAGAGCCATCCCCAGCCCCAGGACAGCCAAGCCCACCACCCAACAGAACTTTCGTAGCGCCAGCTTCAAGAGGCGCAGGTAGTGGCTTTTGAGCCATTGCACGAATCGGGTTTCCCTCTCTTCCTGGATGGGCGCCTCCCCTGCCGGTGTGGTATCGGAGGAGATCTCCCGACTGGTTAAAGGGAGAAGCATAACCCCCTTTTCGCGCCATTCTTTCTTGCCCCACACCACCAGCAACTGATAGCACAGTGCAGGGATCATGGTCACGGCCACCACCAGCGATGCCGTCACGGAAGCGATGTAGGCCACCCCGAGGGGACTGAAGATGCGGTTGGCGAGTCCCTGCAGGAAAAAGATCGGAAGGAAGATCAGGATGACGATCAAGGTCGCGTACACCACCGAATTGAGGATTTCCTGCACTGCATCGAACACCGTTTCGATCGCCGACAACGGGCGGGCGGCATTTCTGTTCAAGCGCAACCGGCGAAGCACGTTCTCCACGGTGATAATGCCATTGTCCACCACCTCGCCGATGGCGATCGCCAGTCCTCCCAAGGTCATGGCGTTGATTCCGAAGCCCAGCGCGTGCATCGTCAAGATACCACCCACGAAAGAAGCCGGCATGGATAGAAAGGTGATGAGAGAGGCCCGCCAGTTCATAAGGAAGATGAAGAGGACGACAATGACGATGAGCGCCCCCTCCAGCAAAGAAATGCTGAGATTGTGGATCGCCGCCTCGATGAAATTGGCCTGGCGGAATACTTGGGTGTGCATTTGTATGTCTGCTGGCAAATGTGCCTTGATTTCGGTCAGCGTTTTTTCCACCTTCTCCGTAGTGGTGACGGTATCGGCCCCGTAGGTCTTGGAGATAGTCCCGATGACGGCCTCCTTCATGCCGAAGGCGCCGTCGCCCCGCCTGATTTGTCCTCCAAAAGCCACTTTGGCGACATTGTTAATGGTGATGGGCACCCCGTCGCGAACAGTGATCACAGTCTTTCTGAGATCATCCAGAGATGAAATTCTCCCGATTCCGGCCACGATAAGCTCCTGACCCGGTTTTTCCAGAAAGGCGCCGGGCACATTGCTGTTGGATCTTTCCAGGGCTCGCCGCACTTCCTCGCCACTGACCTGGTAGGCCAACATGCGGGCAGGATCGAGGCGCACCTGATACTGCTTGACTTCACCTCCGATGGACACAACCGAAGCGATACCGCCCAAGGCCAGGAGGCGCGGACGGATTTCCCAGTCCGACAGGGTGCGCAATTTTTCCGGTGGCATGGTATTGCTTGTCAAAGCATATTTGACCAGCCAGCCCACGGCCGAGGTCACCGGCAGCAGGATCGGAGGTTTGGAGACAGAAGGCAGGCGGCCCGTCACGGCCTGGATCCGCTCGTTGACCAGTTGCCGGTCCTGATAAATGTTCGAGCCCGCCTTGAACATGACCGTGATGGTGGAGAGACCCACCGACGTTTTGGAGCGCACATGGGTCACGCCCGGTGTTCCGTTGATGGCGCTTTCCAGGGGGTAGGTCACCAGGGCCTCCACATCCGTCGGCGCCAGACCCGGCACCTCGGTCTGAACGACGACCTGTGGCGGCGCGAACTCGGGAAACACGTCCACCGGCATCTTCTTGAGGGTAAACCATCCCGAGACGAATAAAACCAGGGTGACCGCCAGAACGATCGGGCGGTTGTTCAGGGACCAGGCAATCAGACGGTTGAACATGATTC
>JAJZEL010000213.1 GCA_021828575.1 Pseudomonadota bacterium | reverse complement strand
TCGCATCCGTTGCAATCTGGCGATCACTTTGTCCTGTCCGAAGCGCTGGCCCGACACGCGGTCAAGGTACTGCGCCTGGAAGCAGGGGATGCGCTAATTTTATTCGACGGTCTGGGAGGCGAGTACACGGCGCATATCGAATCCGTGTCATCAGGTGAGGTCAGGGTCAAGGTTCATGGGCACCTGGATCGCGAAGTGGAGTCGCCACTGAACATCTGGTTGGGGCAAGCGCTCTGTGCCACAGAGAAAATGGACTGGGTGTTGCAAAAGGCCGTGGAACTGGGGGTAAGTCGTTGTACACCGCTCAATGCCCGGCGCAGCGTGGTCAGGCTGACCACGGAACGAGGGCAAAAGCGGGAGCAGCACTGGCTCAAGGTGGTGCAATCAGCATGTGAACAGTCCGGCCGGAACCGCGTTCCACAAGTGGATTCCGTATGGGATCTGGAACGCTGGAATGCAGCATTGCCCGAAGGCGTCACGAAACTGCTTCTTTCACCTGATGGCAACATCTCGCTGACAGGCTTGGCAAGGCCATCCTGTTCCGTGGCCATCATGGTGGGCCCAGAAGGAGGGTGGAGCCAGGAGGAATGCAGGTGGGCTGAAAAAGCCGGATTCCAGTCCATCCGGTTGGGCCCTCGTGTGCTTCGCACGGAAACGGCCGCGCTTGCCCTGATCTCGGTATTACAGGCCCGATGGGGAGATTTTTCAGGGGAGAGAGGGGCAGAACCGCTATAATCCGCACCATGACCCAATCCAACGATTTCGTGAACTGGTTTCGTTCTGCGGCACCCTACATCAATGCGTTTCAGGGGCGAACTTTCGTGATTGCCTTTGGTGGCGAGGTGGTGGCTGACGGCAAGTTCAGGGCATTGACCCATGACCTCAACCTGCTGGAAAGCCTGGGTGTTCGGTTGATTTTGGTCCATGGCGCCAGACCTCAGACAGAAGCCCGACTGGCGGCACGGGATGTGGCGCCGCATTATGTGGAGGGTACGCGGGTCACCGATCCCGTAGCGCTGGGGTGTGTCATCGAGGCGGCCGCCACCGTGGGTTTTGAAATTGTGGCACTGCTCTCCATGGGAGTGGCTGACTCCCCCATGGCCGGTTCGCGCATGCGTGTGGCCAGCGGCAATTTTGTCACGGCCCGCCCCATTGGAGTGGTGGATGGTGTGGATTTTCAGCATACAGGACTGGTTCGCAGGGTGGATGCCGAAGGCATCCGGCGCCGCCTTGACGATGAAGAGATCGTGCTCCTGCCTCCCCTGGGGTACTCTCCCACGGGAGAGATTTACAACCTCACGGTGGAGGAGGTTGCCACGGCAACGGCCATGGCCATGGGAGCAGAAAAACTGATATTTCTCATGGACACCCCGGGAGTCCTGAATGGTCGTGGGGAAACCGTTTCACAGATGACGGCTGTCGATGCCGAGCGATGGCTCCAGAACCACCAGCCCCACTCCGAGGACGTAGCCATGTACTTGCCCTGTGCCGTGCGCGCATGTCGGGGATCGGTACCTCGTGCCCACCTCATTTCCCGCCACACGGATGGCGCTCTCATCCAGGAGCTATTTACCCGGGCAGGTGCCGGCACCATGGTGACCCGTGATACCCATGACCAGTTGCGCTCTGCGTGTCTTGAAGATGTGCCCGGTCTGCTGGCCCTGATAGAACCGCTGGAGGCAGACGGCATTCTGGTGAAGCGTGACCGTACCTTGCTGGAGCAGGAAATTGGCCGGTTTTCCGTGCTGCTCCATGCTGGAAGGATCATCGGCTGTGTGGCGTTGTACCCATTTGAGGGCGAGGATGCGGGCGAGCTTGCCTGTCTTGCCGTGACGCCGGAATTCCGGAATTCGGGAAGAGGAGACGAGCTCTTGCGCTACGTGGAACAGCAGGCTCGCCAGCAGGGCCTTCACCGTCTTTTCCTGCTCAGCACAAGAACCGGGCAATGGTTTGCGGAGCGCGGATTTGAAGAGACCGGCATTGACCGGTTACCCCAGGCAAAGCAGGCCCTGTACAACTATCAAAGGCGTTCCAAGGTTTTTGTGAAGGCCATTTTTTCCCCCACCTGACAGGACACCCGTTCATGAGTCGAACAGTTCACTGCATCAAGTTGCAGCGCGAAGCCAAAGGGCTCGATTTCCCCCCTTATCCCGGGCCATTGGGGGCCAGAATATACAACGAGGTTTCCGAGGAAGCATGGAAACAGTGGGTTGAATTGCAAAAAATGCTGATCAACGAAAACCGCCTTAACCTGGCTGAGGCATCTGCGCGCCAGTACTTGGCGCGTCAGATGGAGGCCCATTTTTTTGGGGAAGGCGCAGAGAGGGCGTCCGGATACGTGCCGCCACATCCCTGACGTCCCCGGCTCAGGAGGCGGTGACGGTGCGTTCCACTTCCTCTACAGAAATGTGTCGCACGTCCTTGCCTTTCACCAGGAAAATCACGTACTCCGCAATGTTCTTGGCGTGATCTCCGATGCGTTCAATGGCTTTGGCCGCAAAGAGGATTTCGATGGCACTTGAAATGGTCCTGGGATCTTCCATCATGAACGTGATGAGCTGGCGCAGCACACCGCGGAAGGCTTCATCCACTTCCTTGTCTGCATGCAGGATCTGGGTTGCAGCGTTCACGTTGAGGCGGGCAAAGGCATCCAGTGTCCCGTTGAGCATGTCCACGGCCATCTGGGCCGCATGGCGCAAGTCCAATGCCAGTGGGTAGTGCAACCGGTCCTGTCCATGCACGAGCAGGGCCATGCGGGCAATTTTTTCGGCTTCGTCACCAATGCGCTCCAGATCCGTGATGGTTTTGATGATGGCGAGAATAAGGCGCAGATCACTGGCGGCAGGCTGCCGTCGGGCGATGATGTGATTGCAGTCCTCATCAATGCTGACCTCCAGCCCATTGACGCGGTGATCTTCCGCGATGACCTGATCAGCCAGCTCCAGGTCGCCCTTGTGTAACGCGTCCACGGCACGGACGATCTGCTCTTCCACCAGTCCGCCCATTTCCAGTACTTTGGCACGAACGGCTTCGAGTTCCACGTCAAACTGTTTTGCAATGTGTTCGGTGCCCATCAGGAACCTCCTCTGCGAGTGCGTCGTTCAGCGGGTGGTGGTGCGAACGCCTTGTGAAGTGGCAAGCACCAGAATATCGGCAGACCTTCTGGCGAACAGGCCACACATAACCACTCCGGTGATGGCGGAGAGTCGGGTTTCCATGTCCACCGGATTCTCGATGTGAAGGTTGTGGATGTCCAGGATCAGATTGCCATTATCGGTGGTGAACCCTTCCCGCAGGACGGGTTGTCCTCCGAGGCGTACCACTTCCCGGGCCACGTAGCTGCGTGCCATGGGAATGACTTCCAGTGGCAAGGGAAACTTCCCCAGTACGGGTACAAGTTTTTTTTCATCGGCGATGCAGACGAAACGTCTGGCGACTGCTGCCACGATTTTTTCCCGGGTCAACGCTCCACCGCCGCCCTTGATCATGGCGAAATGCGAAGTGATTTCATCCGCTCCATCTACGTAGACGGGCAGGTCGCTCACGCTGTTGAGGTCGAAGACGGGAATGCCTGCCGCTTTCAGGCGTGCTGTGGAAGCTTCAGAGCTGGAAACGGCGCCTTCAACTCTTCCCTTGATCCTCGCCAGCTCTTCGATGAAAAAGTTGACCGTGGAGCCTGTGCCCACGCCCACAATGGCGTTGTCAGGAACGTGGGTTATGGCCGCTTTTGCGGCCGATTGCTTGAGTTCGTCCTGTGTCATGTAAATCCTCAATGGCGAGTTTTCAGGATAACCGCAAGTGAACGGCTTCTCAACTGCTTTTTCTGGACCGGTTTCAAGACTGGATTCAGAAAAATGACACATTTGCCATGAGGCTTGTGTAGCATACGGGCAAGGCGATTCCCAGGGGCTGGAGTGGATTACGTCCAAGGTTCTACTTGAGCATGCCATTGCCCGCACTGCCTCATAACGGGCAGAATAGGGCGCATGAAAACCACTGACTATCTGGAACGCATTCTCCAGGCCACTCGTGTGTACGACGTGGCCATGGAAAGTCCCCTGCAACAAGCCCCTGGCCTGTCTTTGCGACTGGGCAATGATGTCCTGCTCAAACGCGAGGATTTGCAGCCTGTTTTCTCCTTCAAGCTGAGAGGGGCATACAACAAGATGGCGTCCCTACCGGCCAGTGTGCGCAAGAAAGGCGTGATAACGGCCAGTGCAGGCAATCACGCCCAGGGCGTCGCCCTGGCGGCACAACGCATGGGTGTGCACGCCCTTGTCGTGATGCCGGTCACCACCCCAATCATCAAAGTGAACGCTGTACGGGCTCGCGGTGGGGAAGTCGTGCTCCACGGGGTGTCCTATTCGGAGGCCCAGGTGCATGCCGCACACCTGGCTCGCATCAAGGGGTTCACTTTTGTGCATCCCTATGACGATCCTCACGTGATAGCCGGACAAGGCACCATTGCCATGGAGATCCTGCGTCAGCATCCGCATCCGCTCGAAGCCATCTTCGTGCCTGTGGGTGGGGGAGGCCTGATTTCGGGGATTGCTGCCTATGTGAAACGTCTTTGCCCTGAAGTCAAGGTCATTGGCGTCCAGCCATGCGACTCGGATGCCATGCGCCAGTCTTTGGAGGTCAACAGACGCGTGCAGCTGGATCAGGTAGGCCTGTTTGCCGATGGGGTGGCTGTCAGGCAGGTCGGTGCGGAAACCTTCAGGCTTTGCAGGGCTTGGGTGGATGAAATCGTCACTGTGGACACTGATGCCATTTGCGCGGCTGTCAAGGATGTGTTCGATGATACGCGAGCCATTCTGGAGCCTGCAGGTGCCCTGTCCATCGCCGGACTCAAGAAGGTGGTGGGTCGTGATCGGCTGAAAGGCAAGGCCCTGGTGGCCATTGCCAGTGGAGCCAACACCAATTTCGATCGCCTGAGATTCATTGCCGAACGCGCCGAGCTGGGAGAGCAGCGTGAGGCCGTGTTTGCAGCCACGATTCCAGAGGAACCAGGTAGTTTCAGACGGTTTTGCGAGTTGCTGGGTGATCGGGCTGTGACGGAATTCAATTATCGTTTTGCTGACGAACGGCAGGCCCATGTGTTTGTCGGGGTCGCCGTCTCCCGTGCAGGCGAGGTGCGCGATCTTCTGAAACGACTGAAGGCGCAAGGCATCAGGACACTTGACCTGAGCGACAATGAAATGGCCAAGCTGCACGTGCGCCACCTCGTGGGTGGGCGTGCCCCGCAGGCCCAGCATGAAACCCTGTACCGCTTCGAGTTTCCGGAAAGGCCCGGTGCACTGATTCGTTTTCTCAACAGCATGAGTGCCGCCTGGAATATCAGCCTGTTTCACTACAGAAATCATGGCGCCGACTATGGACGTGTTCTGGTGGGGTTACAGGTGCCCCCTCAGGACAAGAAAACATTCCAGCGGTTTCTGGAGCAGTTGGGTTATCCCTGGGTGGAAGAGACCCGCAACCCGGCTTATGCCCTGTTTTTGGGCTAATCCCGTCAGGAAGCCGAGCCGCGTATCCAGACCGTTTTCTGGTTGGTGAATTCGCGCAGTCCTTGCGGCCCCAGTTCCCTTCCAAAGCCGGATTGCTTGATGCCACCAAAGGGCACGGCCAGATCCAGCACGCCATGGGTGTTTACCCAGACCGTTCCGGC
>JAJZEL010000238.1 GCA_021828575.1 Pseudomonadota bacterium | reverse complement strand
CCCTTTATGTTTGGCGGCCATAGCGTTCTGGTCCCACCCCTTCCCATCTCGAACAGGGCCGTGAAACAGAACAGCGCCGATGATAGTGTGGATTCCCATGCGAAAGTAGGTCACCGCCAGACTCCCCTTAATACCCCCCCCCTCTGACACTCCGTCAGTGGGGGGTTTTTGTTTTTGGGTGTTCAATCTCCCCAGGACCGGGCGTACTCTTCCAGCGACCAGCGAGGATGAATGGAAAAGCTCCGCTGATGATCTGTCAGGTCACCTTGTGCCAGGCGGAGCGCACCAGCGAAAGCAATCATGGCTCCATTGTCCGTGCACAGTCGAGGCGGAGGAAAGGAGACCTGGATGCCACGGGGTTCCAGAAGAGAACACAGTTCCCTGCGTAACCGTTTGTTGGCACCCACGCCGCCTGCCACGACCAGGTGTTTCATTTGCGTGGCTGACAGGGCGCGGATGGCTTTGTGGCAGAGCAAGTCGCTCACCGCCTGTTCAAAACTGGCGGCTATATGGGGCCGTTGAGATTCTGGTTGGGACTGTACCAGCAGGGAGACCGCAGTTTTTAGCCCACTGAAACTCATGTTGAGATCGGGACTGTGCATCATGGGTCTGGGCAGGGAGAAACGGGTGGGATCACCTGATTCAGCCAATCGTGAAAGCGCCGGGCCACCAGGATAGGACAAACCGAGCAGGTGGGCTGTTTTGTCAAAAGCCTCACCTGCTGCGTCATCCACTGTTTCACCAAGCAGGCTATATTGTCCAAGGCCGCTGACCGACATGAATTGGGTATGGCCGCCTGACACGAGTAACGCAACGAAAGGGAATTCCGGCCGCTGGTCAGAAAGCAGAGGACTCAGCAGGTGACCTTCCAGATGATGAATCCCCAGTGCTGGTATGTCCAGTGCCGTGGCCAGGGATTCGGCAACGGCAGACCCCACGAGCAGGGCGCCGGCCAATCCCGGGCCTGCCGTATAGGCAATGGCATTCAGGCTGGAAAGCGATTGGCCGGCCTGGTGGAGTACCCGGTGGATCAGTGGCAGCAGGTAACGCACATGGTCGCGTGATGCCAGTTCTGGCACCACGCCCCCATAGTGGGCGTGCATGGCCACCTGAGAGTGCAGCACATCAGCCAATAGTCCCGCTTTCAAGTCGTACAGGGCAACGCCTGTTTCGTCGCAGGAAGTTTCAATACCCAGAACAAGCATGAGAAACAGTACAGGATAAAACCTGTGATTCTAATGCACCTTGGCAGAGATGCTGGCAAAAAAATAAATCTTGCTGTTGTTTTATGCTACAATCGTCGTTTTATGCAACTGCCCATCCCAAAGGGAGTGTAAGAGGACAATGCCGAACATCCGCGTCAAGGAAAACGAACCGTTTGATGTGGCCATGCGCCGTTTCAAGCGAGCAGTGGAAAAAACCGGGCT
The DNA here is from genome assembly GCA_021828575.1 of Pseudomonadota bacterium. Lineage (GTDB taxonomy): Bacteria > Pseudomonadota > Gammaproteobacteria > Burkholderiales > Ferrovaceae > JAJZEL01. The sequence continues at coordinate 4,239 of JAJZEL010000238.1, read as the reverse complement.
GCTGACCGAATTGCGTGCCCGCGAGTTTTACGAAAAGCCCACGGCAGAGCGCAAGCGCAAGCTTGCTGCCGCCATCAAGCGTCGTTACAAGCGTCTGCGTAGCCAGATGCTTCCTCCCAAGCTTTACTGAAACATTCATCGGATCTCTTCCCGGGCACATGACTCTCAAGGCACGCATTACGGACGACATGAAATCCGCGATGCGCGCGCGTGAGGCAGAGCGGCTCGGGACCATCCGGCTGCTTCTGGCAGCCATCAAACAAAAAGAAGTGGATGAGCGTATAGAGCTTGATGATGCGGCCATCCTTCTCGTTCTCGAGAAGATGGTCAAGCAGCGACGCGACGCCATGTCACAGTTTGAAGCCGCGGGTCGTCAGGACCTGGTGATCAGGGAACAGTCGGAAATTGACGTTCTCCAGGCTTATCTGCCCGTTCCGTTGACAGCACAGGAAATTCAGATCCTGGTGGATCAGGGCATCCGCGAGACGGGGGCCAGTGGTGTGCAGGACATGTCGCGCGTCATGGCCTGGGTCAGACCCCATTTGGTCGGACGTGCCGCCATGGGTACAGTGTCAAATCTGGTCAAGGATCGCCTGGCGAGCGCCCGGTGAGCGCAGCCCCGCGCAGGGGCAAGGAACAGAAGAGAGAGGTACTCAGGGGAAATGATCCCTCAGGAGTTCATTCAGACCCTGCTGGGTCGAATCGACATCGTGGAAGTCATTGGACACTACGTGCCCCTCAAAAAGGCCGGGTCCAATTATGTCGCCCGCTGTCCGTTCCATTCCGAAAAAACCCCTTCGTTTTCCGTGAGTCCGGCAAAGCAGTTTTACCATTGCTTCGGTTGCGGGGCCAGTGGCAGTGCCCTGGGTTTCCTGATGGAATATACCGGTGCTGGTTTTGTGGAAGCCGTGCGTGACCTGGCTCAGCAGACGGGACTGCAGGTGCCCGAAGAGCACGGTGGCCAGGATTACCTCCGACAGCACCAGGCGCGCATGAATCTGGGTGAGATCATCCGGCGTGCGCTCGACTACTATCGGGCGCAGCTCAAGCAGTCGCCTGAAGCCATCAACTATCTGAAGCGTCGAGGATTGACCGGTAGCGTGGCGGCACACTTCGGGTTGGGGTATGCCCCGGAGGGGTGGCGCAACCTGGCCAGTGTTTTTCCCGCATACGATGCATCGGAGCTGGTGGAAGCCGGGTTGGTCATTGCCACGGATGATGGCAAGCGCTATGACCGTTTTCGGGGACGCATCATGTTTCCCATCCAGGACAGTCGCGGCGAAGTCATCGCCTTTGGGGGACGCGTGGTGGAAAACGGCGAGCCCAAATACCTCAACTCGCCGGAAACGCCCTTTTTCGAGAAAGGCCGTGAGCTTTACGGGTTTTCCCAGGCGCGTCGTGCCATTCGCGAGCAGGGTTGGGTGCTGGTGGTGGAAGGCTATATGGATGTGGTGGCCTTGTCCCAGGCCGGACTTGAAAATGCCGTGGCCACCCTTGGGACAGCTACTTCAGTCATTCATGTGCAGAAGTTGATGCGCGTAGCAGACAAGGTGATTTTTGCTTTTGATGGTGATGCAGCCGGACGGCAGGCTGCCCGGCGTGCCATGGAAGTGGCGCTGCCACATCTGACGGATAACGGGCAAGTCCTTTTCCTGTTTCTCCCGAATGGCGAGGACCCCGACAGTTATGTGCGAAGCGCCGGGCGGGACGCCTTTGAACGCCTGGCATTGCAGGCCACCCCGCTATCGCGGTTCTTTCTGGATACCCTGACGCAGGACCTGGATATGGTGTCTGCTGAAGGCAAGGCACAGTTTTTGAAGCGTGCCACCGAGCAGGTGCCACGCATTGCAGCGCCTGCCCTGGCGCTTTTGTTGCGCGAACGGATTGCAGAACTGGCCCGGTTGCCACGCGAGGACGTGGACCGGTTGATGGGAGTGGGCGGGGGCAAGGTTGCCCCGGCGGCGTCTGCCGTATCGTATTCGGCAAGGCGGCGCATCAGGGAATCACCCACGAGCCTGGCCATACGATTGCTGGCCTGCGTGCTGCAATACCCGGCCGTGGCGCTCAGTGGTGTCGAACCTGGCAACTGGATGGAAGAGCCGGACGAACTGGCCTTGCGGTCCGTAGTGGATTTCATCCGCACTTTCCAGGGGCAGGGGCCGGTGTTGTTGAGCAGCATTGTGGAGCATTTTCGGGGTTGTGATGAAAATCGTTTTATTCAGGAAGCGTTGCGACGGGAATTTAATGCATTGTCTTCCAGTCCAATGGAGGAAGTGACCCAGTCCTACAAGGAAGGATTGGGTCGGCTCCAGCAGCAACACCGTCGCCGGAAGGTGGATCGTTTGCTGGCCAAGTCCAGAAACGAGACCCTGACCGCCGAAGAAATGCAGGCTTTGAAGGCCTTAACGGCATTACCGGACGAAAGGACAGGGCGGTAGGCGAGAATAGGGTTTATTTGGTAGAATTCAGGGTTACGCTCCAGCAGCGGCCGTTTTTACAAGAAGGGGTGCGCATACATGGCTTCAGAAAACTCCCGGTCAGAAGCTCGTCAACCAGTAGACGCCGAGGCACAACGCACGCGTCTCAAAAACCTGATTGTGCTGGGCAAGGAACGCGGGTTCCTTACCTACGCGGAAATCAATGACCATATCCCCGAGGATATGGTGGATGCGGAGCAGATCGAGTCCATCATTGGCATGATCAATGACATGGGCATTGCCGTTTACGACGAGGCCCCGGACAGTGAACAACTCCTCATGTCCGAAGCGCCCCCACCAGTGGCAGACGAGGATGTGGTGGAGGAGGCTGAAGCAGCCCTGTCGTCCGTGGACTCCGAGTTTGGTCGGACCACCGATCCTGTACGCATGTACATGCGAGAAATGGGTACGGTTGAACTGCTGACCCGCGAAGGCGAAATCGAGATTGCCAAGCGCATCGAGGATGGACTGAAGCATATGATCCAGGCCATTTCCTCTTGCCCCACCACGATTGATGAAATGCTTGTTCTGGCAGATCGAGTGGAAGCTGGTGAACTGCGCATTGATGAAGTGGTGGATGGGCTGATTGACGGTGAGGATGACGTCGTCGAGGCCGAGATGGTATCCGAGGAAGAAGAAGTCGAGATTGAAGATGGGGCCGACGAGGAAGAAGGTGATGAAGACGGCGCCATTGCCAGTGCCAACCTGGAACAGCTGAAACAGGATGCGCTGGCCCGCTTTGCCGCCATTCGCCGCCTGAACAAGCGCATGCGCAAGGCACTGGCCGAGAAAGGTTCACGCAGTCGTGCCTATAAGGATCTTCAGGAAAGCATTTCGGCTGAGCTCATGGGCATCCGCTTCACTGCCAAGCAGGTGGAAGCTTTGTGCAACGGTCTGCGTCGTCTGGTGGATCGCGCCCGTTCCTATGAACGTTCCATCATGAGGATGTGTGTGGAGTCCTCGAGCATGCCGCGTGCCTACTTTATCAAATCCTTTCCGGGCAATGAAATCAACCTCAAGTGGGTGGGCGAGGAAATCACCGCGCGCAAATCCTACAGTGCCGCGCTGGGCCGGTTCAAGCATGCCATTGTGGAGCAGCAGGAAAATCTAATTGCCTTGCAGAAGGAAGTGGGTATTCCCCTGCGGGACCTGAAGGAAATTTCGCGCCAGATGTCCACGGGCGAAGCCCGTGCCCGTCGCGCCAAGAGGGAAATGATCGAGGCCAACTTGCGACTCGTGATTTCCATCGCGAAAAAGTATACCAATCGTGGCCTCCAGTTCCTTGACCTGATTCAGGAAGGCAACATCGGTCTGATGAAAGCCGTGGACAAGTTCGAATACCGTCGCGGCTACAAGTTCTCCACGTACGCCACCTGGTGGATTCGCCAGGCCATCACACGTTCCATTGCCGATCAGGCCAGGACCATCCGGATTCCGGTGCACATGATCGAAACCATCAACAAGATGAACCGGATTTCACGCCAGATCCTTCAGGAGACCGGACAGGAGCCTGATCCCGCCGAGCTGGCCGTCAAGATGGAAATGCCCGAGGAAAAGATCCGGAAAATCCTCAAGATTTCCAAGGAACCCATTTCCATGGAAACCCCCATTGGGGATGATGACGATTCACATCTCGGGGATTTCATCGAAGACACAGCAACGGTTGCGCCAGCAGATTCGGCACTCTATGCGAGTCTGCGCGAAGCCACCAAGGATGTGCTGGATTCCCTCACCCTGCGCGAAGCCAGGGTGCGGAGATCGG
>JAJZEL010000220.1 GCA_021828575.1 Pseudomonadota bacterium | reverse complement strand
TACCAAGCTCTGGTCCGAGAAGCTGGGCATCTGGAACGTGATTCTTTGGAACATCGGCCTGTCGCTGGGACTCACGCTTCTGTGGGCCGGGATGTCTTCAGGTCGCGAATATTCCGACATGCCTTGGTTTATTGACCTCTACATCATCTTCCTGATCCTGACCCCTTTGGGCATCAACGTATGGATGACCATCATCCACCGTCGCACCCAAGGTATCTATACCACCAACTGGTTCTTTGCAGCAGCTGTGTTCATGGTCATCATTGTGTTCACGGTGGGCAATTTGCCCGAGTTCTTCCATTTGACGGGTCTGACCGAAGCTTACCTGACCTGGTGGTTTGCCCATAACGTATTGGGTCTGTGGATTACTCCGGTGGCCGCTGCCATTGCGTACTACACGATTCCGAAAGTGACGGGTAACCCCCTGTATTCACACCGGATTGGTCACTTGCACTTCTGGTCCGTGGTGGTGTTCTACTCCACTCCTGCAGCTCACCATCTGATGTCTGCTCCCTTGCCTGAATGGCTCAAGTCCTTTGCTTCCGTGGAAGGGGTGCTGATTCTGGTACCGGCCATTGCTTTCGTGTCCAACATCCTGATGACCATGCAAGGCAAGTGGAGCATGTTTGTTGAAAACCTGGAAATCAAATTCACCGTGACTGGTTGCCTGATGGCCATTCCGTTGAACATGCAAGGTGGTTTCCAGCAAACCCGTGCCATCAACTGGTACATTCACGGTACTGGTTGGATCGTGGCCCATGCCCACCTTGCGCTGCTTGGCTTCTCCACTTTCCTGGAAATTGCAGCAGTTTATCTCGGTCTGCAAACCATCTTGCGTCGCAAGTTGTGGTCCTTTACGCTGGGCAATGTGCATTTCTGGTGCATGTTGATTGGTTTCACCACGTATTGGGTTTCCATGACCATTGCTGGCTTGATTCAGGGTGCAGGAAAGATCTACGAAGTACCGTACATTGATGTGGTGATGGCAGAACACCCCTACATGGTGGCTCGCTGGATGGGTGGTTCGCTCGTGTTCACAGGCAATTGCATCTGGCTGTTCAATATGTGGATGACGGCTCGCGCAGGTACTGTGATTCCTGAAGGCCGCATGCCTCACGAACTGGCTTACGAACGTTAAGAACCTGGCGACTAACCACAAAAAGGAGGAGTACTAACGTGGTGAATTTTAGAGAGTATAAAGCAGGCGCTCGATTCTTTGCGGTTGCGCTGGGTGGTTCCATGTGTATCACGTTGCTGATGCCAAGCTTTGACATCAATCATGTGAATGCAACAGAAATCGCCATGACCAAACAGCTGTGGGCAGGTCACGAAACAGGATTCAACCTGGATGATCCATTCCTGCTGGGATATAACCACCCAGTGAAGGCCAGCCTCAAGGTGGATCCCAAGACAGGTCAGCCCATGCCTGAAGTGGATGCCTACGTATACCCCAAAGGCACCCCATTGCCCAACGGCGTACTTCACCCAGATAACCTGGGTGGGGTAGGTGAGCAGCTCAGCTTGGATCGTGGACGCATCAAGGAAGCCAGCAAGGATGCAGGGGCTGTTTTCCTAGTCAGCAAAGATGAAAGTGGCAATCCTTTCATTGAAGATGCAACTGCCACACGTGGTTGGATGCCGGACGATGTGTTGAAGACAGCTGGTGATGCCAATCTGATGTATGCAGGCTATGGCAAAACCATCTTTGTTCGTGAAGGTTGCTGGTGGTGCCATACTCTGCTGCCGGAAGAAACGCAGGACTGGCAGGTCTTTGGCGCGCCACCGATGCTGGGTGACTTTAACGGCGAATCCCCCACCGCTTTTGGATCCGACCGCAAGGCGCCTGACATTCTTCACGTGGCATCACGCAATTCGTCGCGCGAGTGGATGATGCTCCACTTCTTTAATCCTCGCCTTGTGCAACCGCACTCCATCATGCCCCGCTTTGATTATCTGTGGGGGCCTGTGGATGCGAATGGCAACAAGATTGATTTCGATAAGTGGCGTGCCGAGTACAATGAATACGTGGAAGGCAAACGGGTGACTCCACCTGAAGTACCCGCCTATGCACGTAACAGTGATGCTCGGGCTGTGATCGACTTTGTGCTGTCACTCAAGTAATCGAGCCTGGAATTGGTGCGGGAGCTCCGGCCCCGCACCATTTAAAAAAGAGACAGCACATCGGCTAAACGAAATACGGAGGAATAAAGCAAATGAATTGGAGAACTGATGCACCGCTCGTCACGCTCAGTGACGACGCCACAACCGAAAAGAACAAGCGGTTATGGGAAACCGAAGCACTCGGTGGTCTGACGGAGGACAACAACCCTGTTCCGGTCCCCGTGGTTTGGTTGGTTTTTTTGACCGTCATTACTGCATTTTTGGTAACCGCCCCTCTCTGGGGACAGCGCCCCACAGCAGCTTTGTTTCAGGGGTATGTGGATGCCATGGATTCGCCGGAAGTACTGGCGGCCAAGAGTGACAAGGAGGCCATGGAAAAGATCGTGGCCATGAACAAGGGTAAAAACGGTGGGGCCAATGATGCGTTGCTGGAACGCCATCCTGTGGACATGGACTACCTTCGTCTGATCAAGAGCCAAGTCAAAGAACTGGAAGCCAAAGGCGTGCACATGCACGACTATACAGTCGTGGGCGACAAAGTCGTGCTGGCCAATTTTGAAGGCAACTACCGTCCTGACGGCACTCGTATTCGTCAACAGCCCTGGTGGGATAAAGGTTACACCATTGACGTTTTCTATCTGTCGTACTTTTTCATTGCTGTGTTCATCATGATCAAGCGGTTGCCCCCAACCACTTGGCAGCCCAAGCACGGTGCAGAGCACTGAGTCTTGCTGGCTTACAATTAGGAGACATGAAATGATTGATCTGGATTACGGCCCACTGGCAGTTTGCCTTCCTTTGTTTATCGCTTTTGTTTTTCCGTTTGTCTACAGTTTCTCGGTAGATAACTACGACAAAGGCCTGCCTCACATCAAGAGCTAAGGCGGTTTTCTTTATGCCACGCCGGGGATAACTCCCGGTGTGGCTTTTCTTTTTTCAGATACCTTATAAGTTAAATAATCAGCCAAATGTGGTTACCTGGTACAAACATCGTTGAAATTAACACCCCAGCGCCCAACAGCAACTTTGCAGTGGATCTGAGTATTGAAGGAATGAGAAGCCAGCGATTCAGTGTTGGGGTTTTCTTCTTTCTCCTCGTGGGCATTGCGGTTTTCTCTGTTATCATCTACAACGTATGGAAAGGAACGGCGGGTTCAACCAAAAAGTTGAAAACTGGCGAAAAAGTGATGTTTGCGGCGATCATTATGGGCGTTATCGGTGCCGTGATATTTGGCGCAACCCAGATGGTGAACGGTTTCCTTTTTTAAACGGGAACTTGATGGGTAAGCTGGCACTCCAACCCTCAGATGAGGGTGGTCGTGGCTGTATTTAAAGGAGGTGTAACATGAGTTTCCTTGACTCTCTGGGTGATGGCTGGACCATCTACCTCTGGCTTGTGGCGGGGGGGATGATCCTGGTGGCTTGTGCATACTGGATGCGTTGGGCTGCAGGCAACGCGCAGTTTAATGAGGATATCAAGTATTTGGTATTTTCAGAAAGCGATCGCGACAAGATGACGCCGGAAGACTTCAAAAAAAGTCGTGAGGTCCTGAAAGAGCAGGAAGCTTTGCGTCAAGAATTCCTGAAGGCGGAAAGGGAAGAGAGGACGCGCGCGGGAACATGAGGCGGGGGGAAAAGGCGGTATACATCATCATGGGCATCATGGTGGTGGCGGTCATGGTTAAAAACGCACTCACTCAAAGTTCCTCAGTCGAAGACAGGACCATTCCTTACTATACGGATGCTCCTGAACCGTTGCAGCGTGCAGCTCTCGATATCATACGGAGGGAAGACTGTAGGCAGTGTCATTCCCTCTGGACGGTCAAAAACATCATGAACTCCGTTCCTGCTCCCATCCTTGATGGCATGGGCAGTCTTCACGACGAGCAGTGGTTTTACGGTTATCTGTCCTCCAATAATCCACAAAGCATTCTTCGATCACGTCTAAAGAAAGAATTCCAGATGCCCTCGTACGCCGCTCTATCTGAGTCTGATCGGCGCACATTGGCTCAGTATCTTGCCAGTCTGAAGGTCAAGAGCTGGTATCTCGCCGAAACACGGAAGGCGGAGCAGCAAAAACTGACAGGGATTGAGGAGCCATCACAGTGACTCAGCCGAAAACACCTCCTGTCACAACCAAAGGGCGTTATGCAAGCGGAGTGGCAGCCCTTCTCATGGCGGTGGTTCTTAATCACTTCGGTGATCGTCTGCTCAACGTCAATATTGAAGTATTCACCGGCTTAAGTTATTTCAGTCCCCAATGGGTACTGGATGTGTTTTTTGTGCCACTACTGGCAGGCATTGTGGTGTCCATGATTTATGGAATGGGCGGAAAGTGGCTCTGCTATTTTCCACCCATAATCGTCAGGGCCATCAATTATTACCACATGTATGCCACAGGTGATTACCCTGCTGGAGGTGCACTGATGCCGCTTGGCTGGTGGGGGTTTTTTGTCATCCTCGTGGTGGAAGCGGCTGTCATTGGTGGAGTCATTGGTGAGGTGATTCTTAAAAAAACCTATGGAAGAAGGCCTAGGCACCTAATTTTTAAGAGTAAGTCACCGCCTCCCCAAGATCCTGGAGCATGACGGTGGCAATTGTTCGCAGTCCTTCAATTTCAGTCAGCCACAAGGAGCGTCAGCGCAGGAAGCGTTACCTGTATGCTACGCTCATCACATGCATCAGCTTGGCAATGATTGGTGGTTCCCTGCATGTAGTCAGGCTAGGGGCTGTGCGCATGGAGGATATGCGTCAAATGGCCAGCTATGACCTCAAAGAGGAAAAGGCGAGAATCAGGGCGGCTGGAGAGGACATCATGCTGCATGAGCAGCATGAAGCAGGAACACTTGCCAAGCGTACCTATACACCCGTTGAAGCAGAGGAACTACTGACCCGGGAACAATGGGAAACGCTCGGCACCATGGTGATGATTCCTGCGGGCCCCTTTGTCATGGGCACTAACAATGATCGGGCCGATGACCAGGATAAACCCGCACACGAGGTTAACCTGCCAGCCTAAGCCATTGCCAAATATCTGGTCACGAATGCCCAGTACGCAAGGTTTGTGGCAGCGACTGGCCACAGACCACCGCTGAACTGGAAAGATGGCAAGATTCCACGCGGCGAGACGCTGCGGCCAGTGACCATGGTCACATGGTATGACGCCAGTGCATATGCCAAATGGGCGCATAAACGCCTGCCAACGGAAGCTGAATTCGAAAAAGCAGGGCGTGGAACGGACCAAAGACGCTGGCCGTGGGGCAACGGGATGGACCCAACTCGTTTGAACACTTATTACAACGTAGGCTCTGCTTCCAATGTGGATGCCTTTCCCAAGGGTGCCAGTCCTTATGGCGTCCTTGACCTTTCAGGCAATGTGGATGAGTGGACGGCGAACGATTTTCTACCCTACCCCAACTCTCACGCGCCAGCCATGCTTTTCAGAGGCAAGGTCAACGTGGCTGGAAATTCGCAGGACCAGGAGTACAAGGTTTCGGAGCAGCAATTGGTCAATCGCAGCTATAAAGTGTTGCGCGGAGGTTCCTGGAAAGGGGACCCATTCGCAACGGCTTTGTATCACCGGGACTATGCTTTTGCCAATTATGCGTCAGACTTTTTTGGATTTCGCTGCGCAAGCGATATCAAGACAGTAAGGAAAACGCCATGAAGTATGTTTCGGGCCTGATGTTTCCAGTGCTTCTCTTTTGGGCGCAATCGAGCCATGCGCTGGATAGCTACAGATATCTTCATGTCACCATCAATACACCTTGGGAAATTTTTCTCTTTCTTCTCATGGGCATTTTCTCCCCTTTTATTCTCATGGCCATTCTGGCATGGCGTTCCATGGGCAAAAAAGATGAGGAGGACACAACCACCTCTCCCCCGACAGAGTGAGGCGATAACATGGGGTTTTACAAGGTAGTGCGGTGGTTATCGTCAATTTTGCTGGTCTGCGGTTTGTTTGTTGCAAATGCTCCGCTAGTGCATGCCGCAGGTAGTGGTACATCAGGCGACGCAAATGGCATCCAGCTCATGGAGAAATTTGAGCGCAAGCAGGCGGAAAAGTCGGATGGCGTGATGCCTGTCGATGATCATCGCAAGCATGAGATCATGTTTTACATGGGAATACCCCTGATTATTCTCTTGTTGGTAACAGGAGGCATCGGCATTGCAGTGGGCGTTTATGGCAAGCCGCTGTTCATGGTACACATCATTCTTGCCGGCCTGACGGTGACACTAGCCATTGCTCATGTCATTGTGGGTATTGCGTGGTTCAACCCATTCTGACGTGACAGGCAATCGACGGGTCATAGGGCTGTACGGCCTGTCGGGCCTTGTCAGCCTGTCTTATGAAGTACTCTGGGCACGGATGCTGTCTCTGGAATTTGGAGTCAGCGTTTTTGGTGTCGTTGTCACAGTAGCCGCTTTCATGACAGGACTGGGCGCCGGTAGTCTATGGTGGGGCGCAACACGAAAACCTGCAACACATCCTCTGAGGATTTTGGCTGTTCTTGAGGGAGCCGTGGCTCTCTTTGCCGTTCTCCTGCCCATGGGGATGCACAGGCTGGAGTCAGGGCTTGATAATCTTGCTACCTATTTGTCGCTGACCCAATGGCACGCCCTGATGGGGGGCGTCTCGTTTATTGTCCTTACGCTGCCTGCTGCTGCAATGGGGAGTGGTTTTGCGCTGGTGGTGCGTTCACAACCCCCAGGGTCTGACAGTCTCAAGGATCTTTACGGCATCAATACCTTGGGAGCAGTTCTGGGAGCTTTGGCGCCGCTGGTTTTGCTTCCGTGGTTCGGTTGGACAAAAGCATCATGGGTAACGGCTGGGTTGGGATTCTGTGTGGCGCTGGGCATGTGGGTGTTGTCAACTTCCAGCGACTGCGAACAAATGCCCCATGAGCCACAATCGGTCAATCGCAGGACAGTGCGCCTGCTTTGGGCGTATGGTGCATTTGGCGCTGCCAGTCTGATGCTAGAAGTGGGTTGGACCCGCTTGTTTGGTTTGATCATGCTGCGGACCGAATATGTCCTGGCCATGGTCCTGGCCGTTTTTCTCACGGGAATCGGATTGGGTAGCCTGTTGGCTCGACGAATGGAAATGCACATGCGTTCCCTTTTGCCGTGGCTGTCTGCAGGTGGTGTGCTGGCAGGACTGGCTTTGGTGCCCACGCTTTCCGGATGGGTCGAACAGGCACGCTGGTCTTCGCTGACCACCGCTCTCATCGGGCAGGGTGCGGTATTGATGTTGTTCACATTGCCGGTCACCCTGGTTCTGGGTGGGTGGCTCCCTTTGCTGGCCAAGGATACGAAGGTGGATGGAGTTCGCCTTTATGGCGCGAATTCGTTGGGCTCAGCGCTGGGTGCATTGCTGGCAGGGCTCGTGATGATTCCCTGGCTGGGAACCACGGCAACACTGGTGCTGGCTTCCTGGTTTATCCTGGGATTGGGTGTGTACTGGAGTCCTCGAAGCAGGTCATGGCTGCAGGCGATTGGCCTGCTGATCATGATCGGAGCCAGTGTCAGGGTGTGGCAATGGCCAGAGGCTCGACGCCTGCTTCCTGAGTCGTTGGCAGGAAGTCGGGACCTGTATCGTTATGAAGATGCAATCGTTATGACAGATGTGGTGGAGCAGGCCGACGGGCAGCGACTGCTTTTGACTGACCTGCAACGCCGGGATGCCTCTACCGAGCCCACGGCCGTTTTTGTACAGTCCAATCAGGGAAGGCTACCCTTGCTATTGCATCCGGCCCCTGGAACTGTTTTGTTTGAAGGGTTGGGAACGGGTATATCGGTTCGGGGTTCCATGGCTTTTCCGGGCGTGCGGCGTAGTGCGGTCGAGTTGTCTTCTGGTGCCATAAGGGCTGCCAAAGACTGGTTTTCGCCGGTCAATGGCACTGCATTGCAGGCAACAACCTTGTGGCAGGATGATGCCAGGCATTTCTTGAGCGCCACTAGGGATCATTATGATGTGATAGTGGGTGATCTTTTTCATCCGGATCTCGCAGGTGCGAGCTCGTTGCTGACTTTGCAACAGTTTCGGCGCATTCGTGCGCACCTGGCTTCGGGGGGCATTTTTGTTCAATGGATTGCCTTGAACCAGTTTGACAAGCCTAGTCTTGATGTTGTGCTCAGGACATTTAAAAAGGCATTTCCGGATGGACAGATGTTTCTGGACGGTATGCATCTGGCGCTTGTCGGGCCCAGAGACCAGTGGGCCGGAGCGCCTGCAGTATTAGCCAACCTGCAGCGAATGACATCACAAGACATTGATCTCGCAACGGCGGGAGAGGGGGAGATGACTTGGCTGGGTCGTTACTGGGGGCCCATCATGACTGGGGCCGGGCCCACTCAGGATGAGTGGGAGCCGCAGCTTGAATTCCGCTTGCCAAAAGTGCGTTATGGTGATGGACTGGACATGGCTCGACTTCTTGAGGATTTTCTGTCTCATAGGCCAGCGCCCGAGCAAGCAGCGCTTTTGTTGCATGTTCCAGCTGACCGGAAGGAAGAATGGCAACGCGCGTACACGTGTACTTCAGATCTTGTAAAAGGGTGGGTGGCCGGTCTGCAAGATCAGCAGACTGTTTCAGTTCGGTTTGAGTCCATGGCAGTCGAGGCTAACCCGCATGACCGATGGGCAGCTTATGCCCTGTCTGACCGTGTGCTTTCACAACTGGATGCAATGGTGGCCCAGGGCATTGATCCTCGTCCAACCCTCAGGAAGCTGATTGCTCTGAATGCCAGGCAACCTGAAGTTTGGCGTGCGCTTTGGAAAGCACAGCTGGCTCGTCACGACCCGGATGCCGAATTGTCGCGGCAGAAATTGTTACAACTTAGCCCTCTTGACCTTGCGGCCGGAACAGCGAAGAATTGACTTTCTATGGCATCCCTAGACAAGATTTTACCGGGTTCCCGGGTGGTTCAGACGCGGTTTCACATCACAAGACGGACGGCGCAGGTACTGTCTATTCTTCTGGCCGTGCTGGTACCCGCCTCTGGCCTGTTTCGCATTGACCCTCAGGCGGGGGCTTTGGTCATACTTGGTCGACAGGTGTGGTTTGCCGATTTCTTTTTGATCACCGGGTTGTGGATTCTGCTGCTGAGTGCGCTGGTCATCCTGTATTCGTTGGCAGGCACCGTCTTCTGTGGCTGGGCGTGTCCGCAGAATACCATGGCAGAATGGGCCAATTTCATGACTCACAAGCTGCTCGGGAAACGGGCAGAGGTCAGTCTGGAAGGAGACAGACCTGTTGTTGCATCAGCCAAGGACAGACCACTGAACTGGACGCTTCTTGGCCTGTCGCTATTGGGCGGTTCCATGCTGTTGGGGCTGATTCCCCTGTTTTATTTTTATCCTCCCTCTGCTATTTGGTCTTTCGTGACCTGGAAGTCAGATCCCAAACTGGCAGGGTCTCTGCACTGGATATATGCTGTTTTCACACTCATTATCTTTATCGATGTGGCGGTAATCCGCCATTTCTGGTGTCGTTTTGCCTGTGTTTACCGAGTTTGGCAACATACGTTCAGGACCCGTGAAACCCTTCATGTTCGTTACGATGCCAGTCGTTCCAGCGAATGCGCAAAGTGCAACTATTGCGTCACTTCCTGCTTTATAGAAATTGACCCAAGAAAAACAGACATTTACGACAGTTGCATCAATTGTGGCGAGTGCATAGACGCTTGCAACAGGCTGCATGCCAAAAAGCAGGAACCGGGGCTATTGACTTTCGAATTTGGCGAACGCAAAGAAAAAAAGGAAGCGCGTATCCACTTTAAGGATAACAGCGTCTCTGCAAAATCCAGAACTGCCTGGGTTGCCGTGATCGCTTCACTGGGAATGTCCTTTTTTATCTGGGGACTGTGGTCATGGGAGCCTTTTCATGCGTCGGTATATCGTTCAGAAATACAAAACGGCTCAGGAAACCGCGATTATCGGGTCGAGCTTGCCAACAAACGATATCAACCCGGTGTCTTGCACGTGGCCATCCGTGGTCTTGATCCATCGGAGTATCAGTTGTCTTCCACGTTGGTCCACATCCAAGGGGCGGACAGGACTTCTGTCAACATTGAATTGTCCGACCATCTATCCCATGGTTTGCATTCGTTTTCCGTGCTGACTTGGTCAGATGACGGTTGGCACAGCAGTTTTCCCATTCAACATTTTTCGGAAAGGGCTCAGGGAGGTTGAAATGACTGAAGACGATAACGCGCCCGAACGTCCGTTGGGAAGTGTGCAGTCTCATTGGGGCGAGCGAGACAGCGATCATTTTGGTTATGCCTCCGATGAGGAACGCAAAGCCAAAAGGGGATTAGAAGACTGGGAGTTGGTTGAGAATATCCCGTTGTCACAGAAACCGGTACCTTACTGGTTTTTCGCCGTGGTACTGGTGGTTCTTCTTGTGGGCGTTGGTTTGGCGTTTCCTTTCTGGGGTAACCGGGCGGGTTACGAACGCAGTTGGGTGGATTGGGGATTTGCCGTGGCACTGGGGTATATTGCAGTGGCAGGTTATTTTGTGTACCGCATGGTTCATATGTACGGCTCTGCCAAAATCGGACGCCTTGATTCCGACCCTGAAGCCCAGAGTGATGATGCATCCCCGCCGCCTTCTTCCACTTCGTTGACTCCTTGATGTGCTCGGACCATCCTTTTGACAGGCGGCAGTTCCTGTCGCTGTTGCTGTGCTCAGTTCTGGCAGCATGCGGCGGGAATGGGGTGGGTGAGGAACGTCCGGACAGTCCCCCGCAACACTGGAAGGGGTTGGATATTCGGGTGGAAACGCGTCCCAGTCCTCCCCACGAAGGGATGGCGGAATTTTTGGTGATCGTCACTACAGACAATGGGCGTCCAGGCTGGGACTGCATCATAGACGTGAGAACGTCTGACCAGGATGAGTGGAAGCAGTGCATTCAAGACGGGCGGGTGGGCGTTTACCGGCGTGCAGCTTTGGTGAACGGTGCGGATCGTTCGACGGTACAGGTACAGGTCAAGCGGCGAGAGGACACCACCGTGCTTTACTTTCCCCTCAAGGTATCCGCGGGCTGATTCAGCTAACCGTTTCAGCCGTGGAAGATGAACGGAGTGTCATGACCACGTTGTAGAAGTAAATCATGAACCCCACCGCCATGCTGGTTCCTGCTACAGCCACCAAAGGACCATACCAGTGATGTACTGCGGGCATGGCAGCTCGATCGTGAAGCAGCAGATAGCCCTCCCAAATTCCAAAGACCATCTGGGCCGTGTAAAAACTGTATACGCCAGAAAACATCCACCAGAAGGACCGCTGAACCAGCTTTCGTGAATAAAGCGGCTTGTCCGTAAACAGGGGGAGCAAATAATAAGTGACGCCCATGGCCAGCATGACCACCCCCCCCACCAGATTCATGTGCGCATGGGCAAGAGGGTCGATCATGTGTCCCGGGCCACCGTAGGGGCTGCCGATAGAATCCAGCCATCGCCTGATGGGTGGAAGAACCTGCAACATGCCATGCATGGCGCCGATGAACAGGGAAAGCGCGGAAACCAGCAAAAACTTGACCAGATAGCGGTGATCTGAAACTGGGGCCATAGTTCACTCAAACTCTTCTCGGACGGTATGGCTCGCTTAACTCAAAGAAAGTCACAGTGGGTCTGGGAAAGTTAACTAACATCCTGGTGCATGTAAAAATACGGACCCTGCTGGAAGCAATACGGGGACTGTACGAGTGCAACTGTCAGGGGGAGACCCACCCGAAGAAGGTTTCGGGCGGGCTAAAACCGGTAATTACTTTTCTTGCTTGGATCTGCTGGCAACCATATCAATGCCCATGCCACCCAAAGCCCACGATACCAGGATACCACCACCGAAAAGCACAACTGGAATGATCATCCAGCCTTTTTCCATGATCTCCATACCATAACCAGTCATTTCTTCACCCCTCCTTAGAATGTATGAAAAACCGCTCGGGCACCGGGCCTTTGGCCAGTTCACCTGATCATATCAAAAGCACTGGGTCAAGGCAAATCGGATTCCGGGGGGATGACGAGCCGTCGTCTTTAACGGGACAGCGATTGAGCAATGCGCGTTCGTGGGCTACACTTTTGGCTGAAGGACAATAGAATGGGTTTGACGGGAGGAATGATGATGGATAAATCACGAAAATCCGGTTGGGCCATCATGCTGATTTTATGGGCTGGAGTAGCCTTGGCAGCAGGGAATGACCCGAAGGACTGCCCGGATTGCCCCAAAATGGTGACAGTGCCTGCGGGCAGTTTCATGATGCACGATGGGAGTGGTGGTCATAAGGTCACTTTTGCCCACCCCTTTATGATGGCGTCCACCCCGGTGACTCAGAAGCTCTGGTATTCCGTCATGGGGAAGAATCCCAGTACTTTCAGAAAATGCGGGCCTGATTGCCCCGTGGAAAGCGTGAGTTGGGAGGATGTGCAGGTTTTCATTCTCAGGCTTAATGCACGTACCGGCAAAAACTACCGATTGCCTTCCGAAGCAGAATGGGAGTACGCGTGTCGCGCGGGGCAGGACACTCTCTATTGTGGCGGGAACGATCCCAAGTCCATTGCCTGGTTCGAGGACAACAGCCATCACTCGCCCCATCCTGTGGGCACGAAAACGCCCAATGCATGGGGGCTTTATGACATGAGCGGTAATGTCTGGGAGTGGGTGGAAGACTGCTATCACGAGGATCTAAGCAAGGCACCGGCGGATGGTGTCGCCTGGTCGATGGGGCAGGTGGCTACAGAGGAGAGGGAATGCCATTCGCGTGTGCTTCGAGGAGGGTCGTGGGACAATGACGCAAAGGAACTGCGAACGATGAGCCGTAGCGCGGATGATCCCGAAATGCAGACCACTACGGTGGGTTTTCGTCTAACACGATAACAGTGAAAAAAAAGTGGATCCCGATCCTGTCTTTTCTGGTGCTGACGGGGGCACTGATATTTTTCTGGAAACCGTACCGTGCTCCGCTTCACGTGGGGGCAACTGTCACGGTTCTCGAGAACAGCCGTTCGCTGTCTGATTTCAGGTTGGAGTCCACGCGCGGCCCCCTGACCGAAGATTACTTTCAGGGACACTGGACGTTCCTGCTGTTCGGCTATACCCATTGTCCGGACGTGTGTCCGACGGATTTGGCCTTGCTGGCGCAAGTGACCAGAAAGCTTCATTCCATCGCTGCGGAGAAAGTGCCTCAAGTGTTGTTCGTATCAGTGGACGGGTCGCGTGATACTTTGGATGTGCTCGGAAAGTACGTGCCCGCATTTCATCCGGACTTCGTGGGAGCTACGGGTAGTGATGCTGCGTTGAAACCCTTCACACGTGATTTGGGTATGTACTATGTGCGGAACGCCCCGAGCCCAGGGACCACCAATTACAGCGTGGATCACACCAGTGCCATTTTTTTCATTGGTCCTGATGGCGCTCCAAGAGCTTCGTTCAGACCGCCACTGTCAGTAGATCAGACAGTCAAGGATGTACAGGCAATCATGTCTGAATAGCAGGGATCTGACTCAGATGGTTTCGTGGGGTTTAAAAATGTCCCGATAGGAAACATAGACTGAAGCGGCAATGGTGGGGGCCAATACAGTCACCAATAAGGCGCCCAGCAAAGGGACGCGAAAGCTGACGAATGCCGTGGGCACAACCAGAGCGGCCAATCCCACACCATTGGCGATAAAAGCGGGTGTGTTGATCATGCAGGCTTTCCCGCTGGTGAGCAGAGATTGCACCGGTGGAGTGGAGTGAAAAATCAGTAGCGCGGGAGCATACAAAAACAGCACGAGAAGCAGCATTTCCAGAACTGCGATGCCCAGGAAAATCGGCGTGAAAGTGTCAATGAATGTCTGTGCCTGCTCGGGAGAGACTGCGTCTGGAATGGATGACAGGGATTGCAGTTCTGCCATGTGGGGACCGACCCAGATGACCAGCAAGGCTGTGATGAGCAGTTCACCCAAAACGTTGAACCCTCCTAGGGTGATGTAGGGCTGGATGGGTTTCTGTCTGAAGCCATTTAGCAAATGCTGAATGGTCAGGGACCGCCCGGCTTCCACAGCCTGACAACCTGTCATCAATCCGGCAAACAAGGTCGGGAAGAGCAATGAAAAAACCAGTGGCCCCATGAGGGGAATGACGCCACAGAAAAGTGAAAAAAGAAACCACAGAGTGGTGACTTTTAGCCACCCGAAAGGGCTGTGAAACACGAGCGTGAATCCGCCGAAAATCCAGCGGAACCCGTTAAGGGCAGGTACGCGGCGCGGGGTGGGGGTCACAGCGCCCACCGGATTTCCGAATCCTTGTGGTGACGCAGTATGCGCTCAAACCACATGGGGTCATGGGGATGAAGCAATTCACCGGAGCGGGGCAAGTACAGGTCGAAAAGCCGGGATAGCCAGAAACGCAAAGCGCCAGCCCTCAACATGGCAGGCCACGCCTGTGCTTCTCCCGGTGCCAAGGGGCGATGTTTCTGGTAGGCGTCCAGCAACGCGTTGACACGCACTGGATCCAGCGTTGCTTCTGACGTCATGCACCAGTCATTGACGACAATGGCCAAGTCATACAACCAGGCATCATGTCCTGCAAAATAAAAATCGATGATTCCACTCACCCGATCACCTTCGAAGAGTACGTTGTCACGGAACAGATCAGCGTGAATGGGGCCGCGCGGGAGATTGTCAAACCGATGTGTAGACTGGAACGTCAACTCACTCGAGAGCAGATGCCTTTGGTCAGTGCTCAGGAACGGACGAATTTTTTGTGCGGTATTTACCCACCACTCCGGTCCACGGGGATTGGATTGTCGAGTAGGATAATCCAGTGCTCCAAGATGCAATTGTGCGACCTGTTGTCCAAAATTCCGGCAATGTTCCGAGGTTGGATGCATCTGGGAAATTCCGGCAAGGCGGGATACCAGGCTGGCGGGTTTGCCGCACAGTAAGGTGATCAGTTGGCCTGTTTTGTTGGCCACAGGCCTGGGACAGGGAACCTGTCTTTCAGCCAGGTGGGCCATGAGATGGAGATAATAGGGAAGATCGTCGAACGACAGTTTCTCAAAAAGCGTCAACACAAACTGGCCGGCGCTTGTGGTAACGAAATAGTTTGTGTTTTCGATACCTGAGGAAATGGGGCTCATCCCCTGGAGAGTGCCGGCGTCGTAATGATTCAGCCACTCCTGGAGTTCATCCTGGGATACTGGGGTGAAAACTGCCATAGGGGAGCCTGCAGACTAGAATCGCAGAATGACCCAGCGGGGGACTTTCAGACCTTGATCCCAGCTGTCATAGCGATGCCATACCCCGTTGCCATCTTCGTCAATCAGGTAGTAGGGGGGGCCTACTTTGGGAATGACCTTGATCTTGTAGAGTCTTCCGTGCGATCGGTATTCTTCGAAGGTGGCGCTGGTTCTTTCCACAATGGTGATCTCGGGCTCCACATTGCCATCAACCCCTGTGGCAGGGACAGGTGCGGCATTCGTCGCTTTGGGAGAGGGGGGTTGAGTGGGTTGGGGAGGCGCGGGTTTGCCTGCGTTGGCGGGGATGGGGTCATCAAGTCCTGGAGGTGGTGGCGCATCACTGGACAGCGCGGGCGCACCTTCCTCCGCGGGGGCTGCCCAGGCAGTCCACGCATTCAATAAGGCTAGCAATACAACAAGGCGCAGGTAAAATCTCATTGGTTCATTCTAACATCAGCAGTTCACTTTCTGCGACGCGTGACCCTACAAAATGGTTTCCAGATTGTTTTCCCCTCGGGCATTAAAGTCTTACTTGAGACGTGGGGGAGTCATTGCCTATGCGACCCGCGCTGTGTTCGGCCTGGGTTGTGACCCGAAAAGTCTGACCGGATTGCGACGATTGGTCAGGTTGAAGGGGAGGCCGGCGCACAAGGGAATGATCGTGGTGGCTGATCGTATGGAACGCCTGAAAACATTTCATGCTCCGTTGAGTGATGAACTCCGGAAGAAATGCCTGTCAAAATGGCCTGGACCCCATACTTGGCTGGTCCCTGCCGCAGTTCGGACCTCGGGCTGGTTGTGTGGTCGCCGGCGTTGGTCTGATGGGAACCGTCGGGTGGCGATCAGGGTGGATGCCCATTCCGATGTGGTCAAGTTGTGTTCCCGGTTACAAATGGCACTGGTTTCCACCAGTGCCAACAGAAGTGGGCAGCGCCCCGCTACAACCGCCCGGGAATGCCTGCGTCGCTTTGGTACCCGGATACGGGTCGTTTCGGGGCGAGTGGTCAGGGGAGGGCGGCCTTCCACCATTGCAGATCTGTTAAGCGAACGGGTAATCAGGTCTTGAGTGCCCGCCAGCCGATGTCGGAACGGAAGTGGCATCCCTGGATCTGGATGGATTTGACACGTTCATAAACGGTCTGCCGGGCGCTCTTCAGGTTGCTTCCCAAAGCTGTTACACACAGCACACGGCCTCCGGAAGTGACCAGTCTGTCTCCATTACGGCGTGTTCCTGCATGGAAAACATGGCAATCAGGAGTGTTCTGACCAAGTTCGCTGATGATGTCTCCGGTACGAGGTGAGTCCGGGTATCCTTCGGCAGCCAGTACAACTCCGAGTGCGGGCCGCCAATCCCACTCCGCTTCGGTCTGGTCCAGGGTACCTGCCAGTGCCTGTTCCAGCAAACCGACCAGGTCGCTTTTCAGGCGCATGAGGATGGGTTGGGTTTCTGGATCACCCATGCGGCAATTGAATTCGAGGGTCCTGATGGAGTGATCCTCTCCAATCATCAGTCCAGCGTAGAGAAATCCCGTGTAGGGCGTCCCCTCCTGTTGCATGCCACGGACCGTGGGCAGGATCACTTCTCTCATGATGCGTCCGTGCAAGTCCGGCGTGACAAGGGGGGCTGGGGAATATGCGCCCATTCCTCCCGTATTGGGGCCAGCATCACCATCCAGAAGGCGTTTGTGATCCTGGCTGGTGGCCAAGGGTAAGACATGCTGGCCGTCCACCATGACAATGAAGCTGACTTCTTCACCGGTGAGACATTCTTCGATAACGACGCGATCTCCGGGTTTTTGTAGCCACTGATCAACGGCACTCCGGGCTTCTTCCAGAGTTTCGGCCACCACGACCCCTTTGCCTGCTGCCAGACCATCTGCCTTGACCACGATGGGAGCGCCCACGGTGCCCAGATGTATCCGTGCCAGGTGTGCATCTTCAAATGTGGCGTAAGCGGCTGTGGGAATGCTGTGTCGGACCATGAAACGCTTGGCGAAATCCTTGGAGACTTCCAGCTGCGCGGCTGCCTGTGTGGGACCGAAGATGGCGAGGCCGCGAGCACGAAAAGCATCGACCACGCCAGCAGCAAGAGGGGCTTCCGGACCAACAACAGTCAGGGCAATGGATTCCTTCTCGGCAAAGGCGAGCCATTCATCGACGTTTCCGAGTGGGAGGTTGATGACCCCATCTTCCTGGTCGGTGCCACCATTGCCTGGTGCCACGTAGACACAGGAAACCTTCTGTGCTCGGGCAAGACGCCAGGCAAGCGCATGTTCGCGGCCCCCCGATCCTATCACGAGAATTTTCATGCGAGCCTCAATGACGGAAGTGGCGCAACCCGGTAAAAGCCATGGCCATGTCATGTTCGTTGGCAGCATCGATCACTTCGGCATCCTTGATGCTGCCGCCGGGCTGTATGATGGCGGAAATACCCGCCTCGGCTATCACATCAAGACCGTCACGAAAAGGGAAAAACGCATCAGAAGCCGCCACTGCGCCTTCAAGAGAAAGACCGACATCTTCGGCTTTTCTTCTGGCAATACGTGTGCTGTCCACGCGACTCATCTGTCCAGCCCCAATGCCCAATGTGCGCCCGTCCTTGCAAAAAACGATGGCATTGGATTTGACATAGTGTGCCACATGGAAAGCAAAACGGAGGTCATCCATCTGGGCTGTGGTGGGCTGACGTGCGGTCACCACATGCAGTTCATTTTCATTCAGGCTCGTCTGGTCAGGTGTCTGAACGAGCAGGCCCCCACCAATGCGCTTCATGTCCCAGCCGTTATGGTCAGTGCCTGCTGATAATTGCAGCACTCGTACGTTCGGACGTTTTTCGAGCAGTTCAAGAGCTCCGGGAGTGTACCCTGGCGCGACCAGCACTTCCACGAATTGCCGCTGTAGTGCCTCGGCAGTGGGCGCATCCACCGGACGGTTGAATGCAATGATGCCGCCAAAAGCGGAAGTGGGGTCCGTGGCGTAAGCACGTTCGTAAGCTTCAAGGGGCGTTGACGCCAAGGCTACTCCGCAGGGATTGGCGTGCTTGACAATGACGCAGGCCAAGTCCGCCAGATTGCGCACACAGTCCCATGCAGTGTCGCTGTCTGCAATATTGTTGTAGGAGAGCTCTTTTCCCTGAATCTGCAAGTAATTGGCAATCAGTCCATCCCCGGTACGTGAATCTCTGTAGAAGGCGGCTGATTGATGCGGATTTTCTCCATAACGCAACGCTTGCAGCTTGGTAAAGGTCAGATGCAATCTTTCGGGGTAGCCGTCAAAAGTGGGCCCCACCACTTTTCCGTACAGGTAGTTGGCGATTGCACTGTCATATTCAGCTGTATGGGAAAAAGCCTTGGCGGCGAGACGAAAACGGGTGTCATCGGATAGCATGCCACGCCGCTTGCGCAACTCACTGAGTACGGGCTTGTAATCGGCTGGGTCAGTCATGACTGCCACATGCTGATGATTTTTTGCAGCGGATCGCACCATGGCCGGGCCGCCAATGTCGATATTTTCTATGGCTTCATCAAGGGTGCAGTCGGACTGCGCAATCGTTTCACGGAATGGGTACAGGTTGACCACCACGAGATCAATGGGCTCTATGCCGTGTCGCGCCATGGCTTCAGTGTGGGCGGGTAAGTCCCGGCGTCCCAGAAGCCCGCCGTGAATTTTAGGGTGGAGGGTTTTGACCCGCCCATCCAGCATTTCAGGAACCCCGGTGAAATTCGACACTTCCACCACAGGAATGCCGGCATCCCTTAGCAGGCGAGCAGTACCGCCGGTTGACAGGATTTCCATGCCCATTCCATGCAGGGCTTTGGCCAGCTCTGTCACCCCTTCTTTGTTGGAAACACTAATCAGTGCACGTTGAAGAGTCATGAGAGTCCGTAATGCTGCATTTTTTTTCGTAAAGTCTGACGATTGATGCCTAAAATTTCAGAAGCTTGGGTCTGGTTGCCCTCTGTGTGGGACAAAACCACCTCGAGTAGCGGCTTTTCCACGCAGGCCATGACCATTTCATGGACGCCGCAACATTTTTCACCATCAAGATGCTTGAAGTAATCAACCACGAGACGATGCACGCAGGTCGAAAGGTCGTTCTCGGTTTTTCTCATGCAGCCAGATCCTCTGTGGAGCCATCAGGATCGGTGTCGTATTCCAGTCTTGGGCCTTGTTCTTGCAGTAGTTCAAAAAAACGGGACACGGCCAGCTGCTGCTGGGTCACGGTTTGCAACTGGTTCATGGCATGCCTGAATGCGGCAGACCCTTTCAGTCCACGGGTATACCAACTGATGTGTTTTCTGGCCACACGAACTCCGGTATCCATACCGTAAAACTGGTAGAGGTCATCCAGATGGCGCGTCAGAACCTGATGAATTTCAGTCACTTCAGGCGGAGGTAATAAGGTTCCGGTAGTGAGGAAATGCTGGATTTCCCTGAAAATCCAGGGGCGACCCTGTGCTGCCCTGCCGATCATCAGACCATCTGCGCCGGTGGTCTCCAGTACTTGGAGGGCTTTCTGGGGAGAAGTGATGTCGCCGTTCGCCACTACAGGAATGCGAACAGAGGATTTGACGGCGGCAATGGTGTCGTATTCTGCGTCTCCCGTGTATCCACAAGCACGGGTACGGCCATGGATGGCCAGTGACTGGATGCCGATGCTTTCTGCAATGCGGGCAACGGTGATCGCATTGCGATGGGTCTTGTCCCATCCGGTCCTGATCTTAAGGGTGACGGGGACATTGACGGCTGAAACCACCGCCTCCAGGATGCGATGGACTAGAGGCTCATTTTGCAACAGTGCGGAGCCGGCCATGACATTGCATACTTTTTTTGCTGGGCACCCCATGTTGATGTCGATGATCTGGGCACCCTGATCCACATTGTATCTGGCTGCTTCCGCCATCATGGCTGGATCGGCACCAGCAATCTGTACCGACTTGGGTTCCACCTCCCCGTCGTGATTGGCGCGGCGACGTGTTTTTTCGGAACCCCAGAGCAGGGAATTGGAGGACACCATTTCGGACACGGCAAGTCCGGCTCCCATTTCCTTGCACAATTGCCGGAACGGGCGATCAGTTACCCCAGCCATGGGGGCCACCATCAGGTTGTTCTTGAGTTGATGTGGGCCGATCTGCATGTGTTAGGAATTGGGAGATGGGATGGTGAAAACAAAGGGAGGAGATTATACCCCTTTGGGGGTTAATGTGCCGCATCCCAGTGAGGTCCGTACCCGATATCCACTTTGAGCGGTACGGAAAGCGTAGCCACCCCTTCCATGAGGCCGGGAAGGGCACGGAGTATCTGGTCTCTGGCATGCTCCGGCACTTCCAGCACCAATTCGTCATGTACTTGCAGAATGAGTAGCGTATCCGGGGCTTCTGCATCCAGCCAGCCCTGTACTGCAATCATGGCGCGTTTGATGAGATCGGCGGCGCTGCCCTGCAAGGGGGCGTTGATGGCAGCTCTTTCAGCACCCTGCCTGCGGGCTGGAGCGCCATGACGCAATTCGGGCAGCCACAGACGGCGGCCAAACAGGGTTTCCACAAAACCCAGTTGTCGTGCCCTGTCGCGTGTGCTTTCCATGTAGCGTGCCACGCCTGGATACCG
This sequence comes from Pseudomonadota bacterium, assembly GCA_021828575.1. Classification (GTDB taxonomy): domain Bacteria; phylum Pseudomonadota; class Gammaproteobacteria; order Burkholderiales; family Ferrovaceae; genus JAJZEL01. The sequence goes on along the minus strand of JAJZEL010000220.1, from coordinate 690 downwards.
GTCAAAGTATCGTTGCATGTAAATTTGGGCGGCAGAACGTTCGAGTCCAAGCTGTCGGGCCAGTCCAAAGGCAGACATACCGTAGATCAGGCCAAAGTTGATGGCTTTTGCCGTTCGTCTTTGTTCTGGCGTGACTGATTCCGGGTGGGTGCCAAAAATCTCGGCTGCGGTGGCGCGATGAACGTCTTCCTGGGCAGCGAACGCAGCCAGTAGGCCCGGGTCTTCAGACAAGTGGGCCATGATGCGCAATTCGATCTGGGAATAATCGGCGGATATGAGCAGTTTTCCTGGGGGGGCCAGGAACGCGGCGCGAATGCGCCGACCTTCTGTTGTTCTGACGGGAATGTTTTGCAAATTGGGGTCGCTGCTGGCAAGACGGCCAGTGACGGCAACCGATTGTGCATAATGGGTGTGTACTCTGCCAGTAGCAGGGTGGATGCTGCGTGGCAGAGCGTCTGTATAAGTTGATTTGAGTTTGGCCAGGCTGCGGTATTCAAGGATCAGTTTGGGCAGTGGGTAGTCCAATGCCAGATCTTGCAGCACACCTTCGTCTGTGGATGGCACCCCACCCGGGGTTTTTTTCCTGACAGGCAGTCCCTGTTCCTCAAACAACAAAGCCTGAATCTGTTTCGGTGAATTCAGGTTGAAGGGATGTCCGGCAGCCAGGTGGGCCTGTGCTTCGATGTCCAG
>JAJZEL010000059.1 GCA_021828575.1 Pseudomonadota bacterium | reverse complement strand
AACGCTGCAGTGCGTGCGGGTGCTGACGCATGCGAGCGTGTGGGTGATGGCCTGGTGGCAGCTCACATCATTGCTCGCGTTCACAGCGAAGTGGAAAACATTCTGCCCACCACGGCTGCTGTGGCCTGACCAGGTCATGTTGTCACTGACATGACAACTTGACTGGGAGGGGCTGGTCATATGGCGATCGATCCAAGGCTGTTAGGGTATCTCAATCGGGCTTTGGGCCATGAAATGGCTGCGGTACAGCAGTACATGGCCCAATCCCGTCTCTGCGACATTTGGGAGATGTCAGGGTATTGTGCGCATTTTCGTGAGGATGTCACGGAAGAACTGGCCCACGTACAAAGCCTGATCGATGCCTTGCTCAGGATCGGAGTGGCGCCGAATGCCACCCAGTTGCCGCCCGTCAGGCTGGGACGGTCGTTGCATGAGATGATTCTCGTGGCTCGTGGTCTGGAAGTGGATGCCATCCATTTGTATGAAGAAGCCGTGGCCTATTGCGCACGTGTCAATGACGCACGGCACCATGCACTCTTTTCCGGGATATTGCGGGATGAGTTGGGTCATCTGGAAGAACTTGGCAAAATGGAAGCCTCACTACCGGAAAAGGACCCGCGCTATGCATGATGACTCCGACTTGACACCTGAATGGCAGAGGCAGGATTTGCCGCCGATGCTTACCCGACGTTTCGAGTTTGAAAACTATGGGATGACTCGCCAGTTTCTTGACGCAGTCGCCAAACTGGCTGAAGAAGTCGGCTTGTATCCCAACCTCAGTTTTGGCAAGACCTATGTGAGTGTGACCATCGATGCAGATGGCAAGAAGATCGGACCGGACGCCGTTTTGCTGGCTCAGAAAATTGATGGTCTGGCGGAACAAAAAAACCAGAGTCCGGGATAGGCAGACGCTCCATGGTGGCATTACGCATTGCAGTGGCAAGCCAGAAAGGAGGCACAGGAAAAACCACCCTGGCGCTCAACTTGGCGGCTGGATTGCAACGGCGTGGCCGAACCCTTGTTCTGGATGCCGACCCCCAGGCTTCCATTACCCAATGGGTCACTTTGGGAGGGAATACTGGTGGACTTCCCGAGGTGACAACGTTGTTACCGGATACGGCGTTTTCAGCTGAAATTGCTCGCAAGTCCGGTGAGTGTCGTTATCTGGTGGTGGATTGTCCCCCTACACTGCAAGCGGTGAATGTTACCGACATCCTGCAAAACGTGGATGTGGTACTGGTTCCCGTGCAGCCTTCACCAGTGGATCTGTGGGCCAGCGTTGGCATTGTGGGTGCCGTGAATGAATCCCGCTCGAAAAACCCAGGCCTCAGGGCCTATGTCGTTCTTAACCAGCTCGATAGCCGCAATGCCTTGTCGCGTTCCATGCATGAGGCCCTCTCCGAACTGGAATTTCCCACACTGAAAGCTGGTCTTGCGCGACGTGCTGCGTACCGGAGCGCGGCCATGGAAGGCACGAGTGTGTACGGGCTTGGTTCTCGTGGAGAACCGGCAATGCGAGAAATAGAAACCCTCATCAAGGAGATATTGCAGGCATGAAAAAGGCTTCCAGCAAACTGGCCGAAAGCGTGCGTCAGGTCACCAGGCAACAGGACGCACCGGTTATCTCATCACCTTCAGCTCATGAAGGGAAGGTGGAAAAGGTAAGGAAAGCAGTTTCTTCTTCCAAGGGTACCGACCTTCATCCACAGATGCAGCCCACCACTGTTTGGCCTGACTGAAAACTGATTCATCGGGGATGAGTTCTCCAGGGTACGTTTGCATGAACGACTGGAGTGTCTCACTGTGAGAGTTCAATCGTCCTGAGGGTCATCCTGCTCGGGATTGATGACGCCGAATTGCGCGGGAATATGGGCATAAACCACCCTCATATTTTCCCGTTTCAGCAATTCGAGAATTTTTTCCGATTCATCCCGGGTGACGACAAATTCCACTTCCACTGCCAGCGATCCTGCCAGTTCAAAGAAACGGGCCTCCATCAAGTGATGATGGTGACCAAATCCCCCCATGGCCCGAAATGCCGTGCCTCCTCTGATGCCCATCCTGTTGGCTTGGTCAAGAATCCATTCCCAGGCCAGCATTCCATGGCAGCGCTGGTTTTCGTGAAGATAGAACCGCAGAAAAAACCCTTCCATAGTCCCTCCCGTCATTATCTCTGGTTGTTTTTTGAATTATCCATGCGTCCCTTTCAGCCAGGATATTGTGGCGATGCCTCCAAGGGTGGCAAGAAGGGAGCCTGTCACATGGATCGCGATGGCTGACAAGGCCCACAAGAGACGGCCTTGCTGGAGGAGCGTCGTTACTTCAGCCGAGAAGGTGGAAAACGTGGTCAGCCCACCACAAAAACCGGTAATGATGAATAGGCGCCATTCGGGGGAAAGGCTGGGTAAAGCCGCAAACAGGGCGATAGCCACACCGATGACGTAGCCGCCGATCAGGTTGGCGGCCAGGGTGCCGGGTGGGATGGCCGGGTAAAGGGTGTTTAACTTGAGGCCCAGCACCCAGCGCAGCAAAGCACCCAGCGCAGCGCCTATGGCAATGACTAGAATGGATTTCAGCATCTGTCCGTCCATGTGTCAGTGATTGATATGAACGGGCAACCAAATACCTACGCCACCCGTCGGGGTCTGGTAGGCATCATCAGCCGGGAACCGGCGGTTGTAAGGAGGCATGCCATCTCCTGTGGGGAAATATAGCATGTTTCCGAGGTGTTGGGATTTGGCGACGTATCACTTTCGTATACGATTCATCCCCGGGCGAGTGGGGAACAGATTCCCAAACGGTTGTCATCTGTTATGGTAATTCTCAATAGTACGTTCTGGCTGCACAGTTACCTGAAGTCCTTGATCAGAGGAACTTCAAGCATGTGTTCATCGATGGCTGTCCTCATGTTTTCCGGGAATGAAGTGGCGCTTTTGCACATTCGTGTTGATGGCGAGGTTATATGTCACTTTCTATCTCGCGCTGAAGCTTTTCTAATTCATCCAGGATACGGATAAACTTCGTGCCAAACGGCGTAACCATATACTCAACGCGTGGTGGCGCTTCGTCGTAGGCGATTCGCTTAATGATACCGAACTCCATGTTTTTGCGTAGGCACTCATTTAGAACCTTCGTGGTTAGGCCTTCAACACTACGTACCATTTCACCTGGCCGGTTGATGCCATTTGCCAGGAGCTGATAGACGGTAAGCGACCATTTACAACCAAAAATGGCCTCGACCATGCGAGAGTTTCGTTCGGGGGCTGATTTTCTAGAAAATTTTTTATCTTGGTTGCTCATCAACTTGTACCAACAAGTACCTGTCGTACCAATTTGTGCCTGCTTTTCGGCAGGTTACTGAATTCTATATCGTACGGTCATCCACAACTACTTGATGAACGGTAATCTGATGGAAAATATGGTGCAACCCCTGGCCCTGATTGTGGGCGGCTCTAGCGGAATGGGCCTTGCGACCGCAAAACTCCTGCTGGAACGCGATATACCCACCGTGATTGTAGGCAACGTACCGGAAAAACTGAAAGCGGCAAAGCGCGAACTTTCTGCCTTTGGTCATATTGAAACCCTCCAAGCAAACTTGTACGAACAGAACGACGTGCAACGCATTGTTGCTTTTGCCGAGAACCACGGCCGTCCCATCAAATACTTGGTGAATGCCGCGGGCTACTTTAAGCCCACGCTATTTCTTGAACACGAGTACAAGGACTACGACACTTACCTGGATTTAAACCGTGCCACCTTTTTCATTTCACAGGCTGTAGCCAAGAATATGGCGGCAAACGGTGGTGGTTCGATCGTGCATATTGGATCGATGTGGGCGAAACAGGCCATCAAGGCAACACCTTCCTCCGCATATTCAATGGCAAAGGCGGGTTTGCATGCACTCACACAACACATGGCGATGGAGTTGGCCGACCACAATATTCGCGTGAATGCGGTTTCCCCTGCCGTGGTTAAAACACCCATTTATGAGGCATTTATTGACCCAAGCCGAATTGACGAAACGCTTGCCGCATTCAACAGCTTTCATCCGATTGGTCGGATCGGTACACCTGATGACGTTGCAAAGGCCATCAGCTTCTTGCTTGGTGACGACTCCAGTTGGGTAACTGGCGCAATTTGGGACATTGATGGCGGAGTCATCGCTGGGCGTAACTAAATGCAATCGGGTGATTTCCGCCAACCTTTGTGCAAGTGAGTCCCTTCCCCTCCGCTTGTCCGCACTTACGACCATCTCGTGTCGCCTGAGATGCGTGCAGCTCGGCGATAAAGAACTGAAATCAGCGTTATTCAAAATCCATTCGTTGCCTTAATGAGAATAATCGTTTCCTATTAAGAAGCGATTATCAAGTCGAAGGCGACGACGGTTTAGGATAGTTTCAGGTGTCGGGATAGACCCCAAGGGACAGATGCTTTGCCCTTGCCATCAAAACGATATTTTTGGCGCCAGAGTTTTTAGCCGCTGGGGTTGACGAGCAAAAATAGGCCTCTGTCATAGCTCAATTTACAGGGTTTTTCGGCGGGAAGAGCCTTGCGTATCTGGATGTTGGTGAGTGGCATGGGGGTATCTCCATGGGAGAGAACGCATCGTACCCCCAAATCGGGTAGGGTTCTGTGGAATTTCGATAGACGTCCTGAGATGACGTTTATTTAAAACTCCATTTGTTTTAGTTAGATAGAGATGCTTTTGGACTTTTTTGAACTACTGGGTGGTGCCCGGGGCCGGAATCGAACCGGCACACTGTCGCCAGCGTCAGATTTTGAGTCTGATGCGTCTACCAATTTCGCCACCCGGGCTAATCCGCTATTATAACGGGTTGACCATGTTGCGTACAGACGATTTCAATTACGAATTGCCGGAAGCACTCATTGCCCAGACGCCAACAGACCGTCGGGGCGAGAGTCGCTTGCTGGTGTTGAGGGGAGAGGGTGACTGGGTGGACAGCCAGTTCGCCGAGCTGCCCCGGTGGGTTTGTGCCGGCGATCTCCTGGTGTTCAATGACACCCGGGTAGTGAAGGCTCGCCTGAAGGGTCGAAAACCCACAGGGGGGCAGGTGGAATGTCTGGTGGAACGTGTGTTGTCCCCCCAAGAAGCCTGGGTACATTTTAGGGCAAGTCACCCCCCACAGCCCGGCGGCCTCGTGCTTTTTGACGAAGGGGTCAGGCTGCGCGTGCTGGAGCGTAACGATGCGCTTTTCCTGGTGCGCCTGGAATGTGGCGAGGTGCCGGTGCCGTCCTTCTGGGAGTGGATGGACCGACAGGGAGACTGGCCCCTACCGCCCTACATCACCCGGGCACCGGATGACCAGGATGCGCTACGCTATCAGACCGTCTATGCCCAGGTTCCCGGAGCGGTGGCAGCACCCACGGCTGGCTTGCATTTTGACTGGGACATGCTGGAACGGCTCGAGTCCCTGGGCGTGGGACGTGTCAACGTGACCCTGCATGTGGGAGCAGGCACTTTCCAGCCCGTGCGTAGCGAGTATCTCAAGGACCACAAAATGCATGAGGAGCATTACCATATTTCCCCGGAAGCGGTGGAAGCCATTGAGCGCACGCGACAGCAGGGCGGCAAGGTCATTGCCGTGGGCACCACCAGCTTGCGGGCTCTGGAGTCTGCCTGGGCGACAGGTCAGGCGCGTGAGGGGACAGGAGACACCCGACTGTTCC
>JAJZEL010000052.1 GCA_021828575.1 Pseudomonadota bacterium | reverse complement strand
CACTTCGGTTTTTCCTACACCGGTCGGCCCAGAAAACAGAAAGGAACCAATGGGTTTTTGCGGATGACCGAGCCCGCTCCTGGCCATTTTGATGGCAGCCGACAAAGCTTCTATGGCCTTGTCCTGTCCAAACACAACGGCTTTGAGATCCCGGTCCAGAGTCTTCAACGCACTACGGTCACTGTGAGACACGTTACGAGCCGGAATCCGGGCGATGCGTGCCACGATATCCTCGATTTCACTCTTTCCAATCACCTTGCGCTGCTTGGATTTGGGCCGGATGCGCTGCGCAGCACCAGCTTCGTCGATCACGTCAATGGCCTTGTCGGGCAAGTGCCGATCGTTAATGAACCGGGCAGACAGTTCAGCTGCACTCGTGAGCGCCGTTTCGCTGTAGCGAACCCCATGGTGGCTTTCAAAGCGCGACTTGAGCCCCCGCAGGATCTGGACGGTTTCGTCGATGGTGGGTTCGTTCACATCAATTTTCTGGAAACGACGTGACAGCGCGTGATCCTTCTCGAAAATACCCCGGTATTCCACAAAGGTGGTCGCACCAATGCATCTCAGCGTTCCCTTGGAAAGAGCGGGCTTGAGCAGGTTCGATGCATCCAGCGTACCCCCAGAAGCAGCACCTGCCCCGATCAGGGTGTGAATCTCATCAATGAACAGGATGCTCAGGGGATCCTGCTGCAACTGCTTGAGCACTGCCTTCAAACGTTGTTCGAAGTCCCCCCTGTATTTGGTACCGGCAAGCAGAGCCCCCATGTCCAGGGAATAGACGGTGGCACCCGCCAGAATTTCTGGAATCTGTCCTGACACAATCCGGGTGGCCAAGCCTTCCGCAATGGCCGTTTTGCCCACGCCAGCTTCGCCCACCAGCAGAGGATTGTTTTTGCGGCGGCGGCACAGGATTTGGATGACACGTTCCACTTCCAGGTCACGCCCGATGAGGGGATCGATTTTTCCGGCCAGCACCTGAGCGTTGAGATTGAGGGTGAACGACTGCAGTGCACCGCCACTCTGGGCATCTGGCTCGGCATCCTGAGCCGTGTCTTCCCTGGGATTTCCACCGGGGGCCGACACCTTGGAAATGCCATGGGAAATATAATTGACCACATCAAGACGACTGATGCCCTGCTGCCCAAGAAAATACACTGCATGCGAATCTTTCTCGCCAAAAATGGCTACCAGAACATTGGCTCCAGTCACCTCTTTCTTGCCCGATGACTGCACATGCAGAATGGCTCGCTGAATGACACGCTGAAAACCAAGGGTAGGCTGGGTATCCACCTCGCCCTCCCCCGGGACCTTGGGCGTATGATCTTGAATGAAGCCGGACAACTCCGTACGCAGGCCGTCCAAATCAGCGCCGCAGGCGCGCAACACTTCCAGCGCCGACGGATTGTCCATCAAGGCCAGCAAGAGGTGTTCCACGGTAATGAATTCGTGGCGCTTTTGACGAGCCTCCACAAAGGCCATATGCAAGCTGACTTCCAGTTCCTGAGCGATCATATTCCGTTTTCCTCCATCACGCACTGCAGCGGATGTTGATGTTCCCGGGCGTACCCCGCCACCCGTTCCACTTTCGTGGCCGCCACGTCCCGGGGATAAACCCCACAAACTCCCCGGCCCTCCGTGTGAATCTTCAACATGACACGCGTGGCCATGCCACGGTCCATGGAAAAGAATCTTTGCAACACATCCACCACGAAATCCATGGGGGTGAAATCGTCATTCAGTATTACGACATTGAAAAGTGAAGGGGGTTTCGTTCGAACAGGTACTTTTTCTACCACGGGAACAACCGTGTGACCTGGCGTTGGGAACCTGTCTTCATTTCCTGACATTTGAAGTGACCACATCACGTTCTTCTTCCCCATGGTTCCAGTCTAACCAATTCTGTTTTTTTAGCAAGGTGTGGCATCCAGGCATCCCCCCGAAAGATTTCATTATAAAATCCTTCCAACCCCTTGACTTCCGACGCCAAAGTCGCGTAAAAGGATTCCGGGTGTTTGGTTCAAGCTGTCTGCATCACCGGTTTCACCGTTTGCTGGCCTTGAAACTCAAACCTTTCGGGTTTTCAGGCCCATTTTCACGACAGGAAAGCAAACAATGGCAACAGGTACAGTTAAGTGGTTCAATGATTCAAAGGGTTATGGTTTTATTACACCCGATGATGGCAGCGAAGATCTTTTTGCGCATTTTTCCGCCATCCAGATGGGCGGTTTCAAGACCCTGAAGGAAGGCCAGAAGGTGACCTTTGAGGTAACCCAGGGCCCCAAAGGCAAGCAAGCCTCCAATATTCAATCTGCCTGACCGTTTACCGGTCGCGGATTAAAAGCCCCCGGTTTCACCGGGGGCTTTTTTATTCCCTCCCACATCTCCATCACATAACTTCACAAATGCGTCACATGAAGTTGGCCACTGGAATGTTATCCTCGGCTGAATGAGCCGATCTGCCCATCCTTTCCACTATGCCGTTATCCTGCTAGGCGTGCTGCTCGGAGGGTGCGCCACCACTCCCTTGCCTCTGGATACCACTTCACCTTCGGACGGAAGCCCTCCGGTCATGCTGGAACTCCCTCCTGCCGTGGGAGATGCCCCCCTGAAAGACGTCATGCCTGACATTCAGCCTGCAGCCGCCAGAATTCAGATCCAGCAGTTGATGGACAACAGCCTGCGATATGCACTGAAAACGGAAAGTCCACGCCCGATAAAAATCCAGTCAACCCAACTGCCCATGACCCTGGGAGAAGACCTGTCCCCTGCCGCCTTGGCACAGCTCAAATCAACCTTCCCGGCCAGCCAGTACTTGCGGGTCAGGGTAACGGATTTCGGGGAAACTCCCGAAGCCTGGAAAAGTACTTATATCGGCTTTGAAGTTGTCACCACGCTGGCCGTTGCCGGGCTGCTCTACGTGCACAAGACGACGCGTGCACTGGCAGGCATTTACCTCGTGGAAGAACCTGCAGAGGAGTTTGTGGAGGGCTATTCCGGGTTCTGGCTGCTCAACCGCCTTTCCAGACCGGTACGCATCGATGCTGATCTGGTGGATGCCAGCACGGGCCATGTGATCTGGCACGAAAGCCAAACAGGAATGGCCGACTGGGAATGGGGCCATCTGTGGACAATGCCCACAGACCAGAAAAACCAGTTGCTGGCCCGTTCCATGAAAAAAGCCGCCACCACACTAGCCAGACGGCTTGAAAGGTAATCACTTTCGGAAAGACTGCTTACAAATGGCTGATCATGGCCTGGCCGAAACCTGAACAGGATACCTGGGTGGCTCCCGGCATCAACCTGGCAAAATCGTAAGTCACCGTTTGCGCCGCTATGGTCTTTTCCATGGCACTCAAAATGCCGTCAGCCGCCTCGATCCATCCCATGTGACGCAGCATCATTTCCGCAGACAGGATGAGGGAGCCGGGATTGACATAATCCTTGCCCGCATACTTGGGCGCCGTACCATGCGTGGCCTCGAACATGGCTACCGAATCAGACAGATTGGCTCCAGGCGCAATGCCGATGCCCCCTACCTGGGCAGCCAGCGCGTCGGAAATGTAGTCCCCGTTCAGGTTCATGGTGGCAATGACGTCATATTCTTCCGGCCTCAACAGAATCTGCTGCAGGAAAGCATCTGCAATAACGTCCTTGATAATGGCCCCACCAGGTAGTTTCATCCAGGGTCCACCGTCCAACAACTGCGCACCGATGTCGCGGGCACACAAGGCATAGGCCCAGTTCTTAAAGGCCCCTCCCGTATATTTCATGATGTTACCCTTATGCACCAGGGTCACGGACTTGCGACCGTTGTCGATGGCATACTGCACGGCCTTGCGCACCAGTCGCTCCGTTCCTTCGCGGGAAACTGGCTTGATGCCGATGCCTGAGGTTTCCGGGAAACGAATGGCTGACACTTTCATCTCGTTCTTCAGAAACTCGATGACTTTTTTAGCCTCACTCGATTGTGCTTCCCATTCGATGCCTGCATAAATGTCCTCGGAATTTTCCCGGAAAATGACCATGTCCGTTTTCTGGGGTTCCTTTACCGGGCTTGGCACACCGGTAAACCAGCGCACCGGTCGAAGACACACGTAAAGGTCCAGTTGCTGGCGCAACGCCACGTTGATGGAACGGATTCCACCTCCCACAGGGGTGGTCAACGGACCCTTGATGGACACCACGTAATCACGAACGGCATGCAGAGTCTCGTCTGGCAACCAGATGTTGTCTCCATACACGCGAACTGATTTTTCGCCTGCATAGACTTCCATCCAGGAAATCCTGCGCCGCGAACCATAGGCATGATTCACGGCTGCGTCTACAACCGCTTTCATGACTGGGGTAATGTCAATGCCAATACCATCTCCTTCCAGGAAGGGAATGATGGGTTGGTCCGGAACCTGCAGACTGTTGTCCAGATTGACGAGAATCTTCTCCCCGTGACCGGGAATCTTGATGTGTTGATACATGGCGTTACATGCTCCTTTGCTTTTCCAAAAACAATCTTGTCATATGTCTTATATATGATATAACATTTGCCCATCCTCTGGCTCTGGCAGGCTGGGCACTCCCTCCGACCCAGCCATGGGAACAGGCTCCATATGGATATTCTAGGAGAAGTCATGGTGACGGAACAGGAAATTGCAAAACTTGAGCAGGAATGGGCTCAATTCCCCCGCTGGAAAGGCATCGTACGCCCCTATGGGGCTGGAGATGTGGTCCGTTTGCGCGGCAGTCTGCGCATCGAGCATACCCTGGCTCGTCATGGCGCCGAAAAACTGTGGCGTCTGTGTTCCACCGAGCCGTATGTGCCTGCACTGGGCGCCCTGACGGGCAACCAGGCCATGCAACAGGTGCGCGCCGGGCTCAAGGCCATCTATCTTTCCGGCTGGCAGGTGGCTGCCGACACCAATGATTCCCTACAGATGTACCCCGATCAGTCACTTTATGCCGCCAGTTCCGTACCCACGGTGGTGCGCCGCATCAACAATGCACTGCAACGGGCAGACCAACTGCACTGGGCTGAAGGCAACCAGGACATTGACTGGTTTGCTCCCATCGTCGCCGATGCAGAAGCCGGTTTTGGCGGTGTACTCAATGCCCATGAACTCATGAAGGCCATGATAGAGGCCGGAGCGTCAGGGGTTCATTTTGAAGACCAGTTGGCCGCTGCAAAAAAATGCGGCCACATGGGCGGCAAGGTACTCATCCCCACCCAGGAAGCTGTGCAAAAACTTGTGGCAGCAAGATTTGCTGCTGACATCATGGGTGTCCCCACCGTGCTGCTGGCCCGGACTGACGCCGAAGCAGCCACCTTGCTGACTTCCGACGTGGACCCTAGGGACCGGCCATTCTGTACCGGAGAACGCACTTCGGAAGGCTTTCATCGTGTTCGCAATGGACTGGAATCAGCCATTGCACGCGGCCTGGCCTACGCGGAAGTGGCTGACATGGTCTGGTGCGAAACCGGAAAACCCGACCTCTCATTTGCCAGGCAATGGGCTGATGCCATTCACCACCGCTTTCCTGACAAGATGCTGGCGTACAACTGTTCGCCATCCTTCAACTGGAAAAAACATTTGGACGACAACACCATCGCCAAGTTCCAGCGCGAACTGGGTGCCATGGGGTACAAATTCCAGTTCATCACACTCGCAGGATTTCATGCGCTCAATCACAGCATGTACGATCTGGCACATGGCTATGCGCGTGAAGGCA
>JAJZEL010000028.1 GCA_021828575.1 Pseudomonadota bacterium | reverse complement strand
CGGTGGCCCCGGTCATGGCACCTGAAGACAAAATCAGGGAACGCCGCGACCTCATGAAACTGGTGGGCACGGTGGCCGGGCTCCTGGTGATCTACATGGGCCTGATGGCATTCCATGTGGTGCAAACCCTGACCGCCTGACCGGAGATCCCCATGAGCCTGATCGAAAAAGCCGCCGAAAAGCTCGACCCCCAGGGATCGCGCACCGGAACCATTCCCGACCTGCCTGCAGCAGCCGCCACGAAACAGGAGCCCCCCCTTTCCCAGGCGCCATCCGACAGGACCGCCAATGTGTTCCAGATTGACATGGACCGGTTGCGGGAAATGCACATCATCACCCCGCACGTGCAGTATTCCTCCACGGCGGAAGAATTTCGCGTCATCAAGCGCCCACTGCTCAACAACGCCTTCAATCCGGAATTGCCGCATGGCAATCTCCTCATGATCACCAGTTCCCTTCCTGGCGAAGGCAAGTCCTACTGCACCCTGAATCTGGCCATGAGTATTTCCATGGAAATCGACCGGACGGTACTGCTCATCGATGCCGACGTGTCCAAGCCTTCCGTGCTGTCCTATCTGGGCATTCCCCCCGACGAAAATCGCAAGGGTCTGCTGGACCTGCTGCAGGACGACACCCTGTCGCCTGCAGATGTGATCATGCGCACCAACATCCGCAACCTGTCCATTCTCCCGCCCGGGCAAAAAGGCAAGTATTCCACAGAACTGCTGGGCAGCGAGGCCATGGAAAAACTGCTGGACCACCTGTCCCAACGCTACCAGGACCGCATCATCCTGTTCGATTCCCCCCCCCTGCTGGCCACCACGGAATCCCGTGTGCTGGCCTCGCACATGGGCCAGATCGTGCTGGTGGTGGAGGCGGGTCAGACCCATCAGGCGGCTGTGGCAGCATCCCTGTCCATGATGAAGTCCTTCAATGTGGCGGGCGTCGTGCTCAATAAATCCCGTCAACTGCTCAGCGCGGATGCCTATGGGTATGGCTATGGTTACGGGTACGGCTATGGCCAGGCATAAACCCTCCTCCCTGAAACCATTGGCCCTGCTGCTGGCCCTTGCCTCATCAGCCACCCAGGCAGCGGAGTGGCAATTCGTGCCCTCCATCAACGCCACGGAAACCTACACGGACAACATTCTGCTGGCCCCGTCGAACCTGGCCACCTCGGGTTTCATTACCAAACTGCTGCCAGGCATCAGCATCATCGGTACGGGTGACCGACTCAATGTGCAACTCAGTTATGCCCTGGAAGACCTGGTTTACGATGCCAACGGCTGGGCACATGCCTACTACAACCAGTTGAACGCCAGCGAGCATGCAGAACTTCTGCCTCGCTTCCTCTTCCTGGACAGCGGTGCCAGCATCACACAGCAACCCCTGACCCTGCTGGGACCGGTGGCGACCGATGCCGCCAACCTGACGGGCAACGTGGCCAATGTAAGAACGGAAAGCATTTCGCCCTATTTCCTGCATGATTTCGGCACGTTTGCCACAGGACAAGCCAAGTTCACCCGGGCCAGTACCAGTTACAGCTACGCCGGACAAACCGCCAACATCGCCGGAGCCTATAACCCCGGGCAGGCCACTGGAACCCTGTTCAGCACCACGCTGGACACCACAGATCTCAAGCTGAAAAATGGGGATGCCTTTGACTACCTGAGTTGGGCGCTGGACTACAACCGCTCCACCACGGATTATTCAAATTTCACCCCGGCCACCATGACCATGAGCACCCTGGACCTGGGTTACCTCATCACGCCACAGTTCAAGCTGACGGGAGAGGGGGGCTATGAAAACGACACCTTCGTGTATGTGGGCCCCAAACCCGCGGGTACATTCTGGAATGGCGGCTTCAGCTGGGCCCCCACGCCCCGCACCCAGATTGCAGCCACAGAAGGCGAGCGCTTTTTCGGGCGCACCTATTCCCTCAACCTGAGCCATTACACCCGCATGACTGCATGGAGCGCCACCTACAGCGACCAGGTCACCACCAGCGTCATGCAACAAAGTATTCCCCCTTCCGCCACACTGGACCAGTTGCTGGCGGGGCAAATTCCCGACCCCACGGCCCGGCAGCAGGCCGTGCAACAGCTACTGGCCGCTCTCGGACCCATGGGCGCCCTGTTCGGCCAGAACGTGCTGACCAACCAGGTGTTCCTCATGAAGAGCTTTCAGGGAACCGCAGGCATCAATACCCCTCATGACGTGATTTTGCTGACCGTGTTTTCCAACCAGTCCACGCCGCTCCAGCAGGTGGCTGCCAACTCGACCCTCGAGGCCAACTACCTCTTCTTTGGCAACTTCAGCCAGTACGGGTCCACCCTGTCCTGGTCCCACCGCCTCACTGCCCTGCTGTCCACCAATGCCAGCGTGAACGTCACCCGGTTCAGTTTCCCGGGCCAGTCCCTGGAAGAGAATTCGGACATGTTCCTCTTCGGCTTCTCGGAAACGCTGAGCTCGAGACTGTCCGGCACTCTGAACTTTCGCCACCAGCTGATGAACTCAGGCACGGGAGGCTACAACTTCCAGGAAAATGCCGTCATCCTGGGGTTCACCTACACGCTCTGAGTCTTTGACATGTACACCAGTTTTTACCGGCTGAAGACCAAGCCCTTCCAGCTCAGTCCCGACCCCAGCTTCTTCTATGGCAGCAAGGGGCACAAGCGGGCCATGGCCTATCTCAACTACGGGCTTTCCCTGGCGGAAGGCTTCATCATCATCACGGGTGAGGTGGGGGCAGGCAAGACCATGCTGGTGCGCAACCTGTTCCAGCATTTCGGTCGGGAAAAAATCATCACAGCCCATCTGGTGAGCACGCAACTGGATGCCGACGACACCTTGCGCGTGGTGGCTTCGGGTTTTGGCCTGGACCACAACGGACTCAACAAGGCTGCCGTGCTGGGCAAGCTCGAATCGTTCCTGCAAAGCGCCAAAAAACAGGGCAAGCGGGTACTGCTGGTGGTGGACGAAGCCCAGAACCTCACCCCCCGTGCCGTGGAAGAACTGCGCATGCTGTCCAACTTTCAACTGGACAACCAGCCCCTCATCCAGAGCTTTCTGCTGGGACAGCCCGAGTTCCGGCACACCCTGCAAAGCGACGAACTGTTGCAGGTGCGCCAGCGGGTCATTGCCTCCTACCACCTGGGACCCATTGCCCAAGACGAACTGCGTGCCTACATCGAACACCGGCTGGCCACCGCCGGCTGGCTGGGCGACCCCCAGTTCCTGCCGGAGGCTTACACACGCATCTTTGCCTTTACCGGCGGCATCCCCCGCAAGATCAACACGCTCTGCGACCGCCTCATGGTCTTTGGCATGCTGGAAGAACGCCACGTGTTCGACGAAGCCATGGTCAATGAAGTGATCAGTGACATGGAGGAGGAAGTGACCCATGTGTCCCTTCCCGCCAGCACACGTCCCGCACCGGAGGCCGAGGCAGCCCGGGCCATGACGGCCAGTGGGAATGAACTCACCAAAGCCGACCAGGCCCTTTACCTGGACAGCCTGTTTCGCCTCGAAAAGCGCCTGGACAAGGTGGAGGCAGCCCTGAACCGGCTGTTCACCATCATCGACATGGCCATGGTGCACCCCCCCCGCTCATGACCCACAAAATCCTCTGCATCGTGGGTGCCCGTCCCAACTTCATGAAAATCGCCCCCCTCATGGCCGCCATGGAAGGTAACGGCCACCTGGTGGCTCGGCTGGTGCACACGGGCCAGCATTACGACGCAGCCATGAATGACCAGTTTTTTTCCGATCTGGGCATCCCTGCACCGCACATCAATCTGGAAGTGGGCTCGGGCAGCCATGCGGTACAGACCGCCGAAATCATGCGCCGTTTCGAGCCCGTGCTGGACGAGGAGCAACCGGCTGCCGTGCTGGTGGTGGGAGACGTGAACTCCACCATCGCCTGCGCCCTGGTGGCGGCCAAAAAAGGGGTTCCCGTGGTGCATGTGGAAGCAGGACTGCGCAGTTTCGACCGCACCATGCCGGAAGAAATCAACCGGGTGCTCACGGACCAGATTTCCCACCTGCTGTTCACCACGGAACGCCTGGCCCGAAACAACCTTCTGCGCGAAGGCATTGCCGACGAGGCCATCCATTTCGCGGGCAACGTGATGATCGACACCCTGCACCATCATCTGCCCCGGGCGGTTCCGGCAAGCGAGCTGTTTTCCCGCGTGGGAGCGCCCGCGGACTTGACCGGCCAACCCGGCAGCTACGCGGGCCTCACGCTGCACCGTCCTTCCAACGTGGACAGCGAATCCACCCTGCGTCCCCTGCTGGAAGCCCTGCGAGACATCAGCCGGGACATTCCCCTGGTGTTTCCCCTGCATCCCCGTACCCGGGGGCGCATCGAACAGTTCGGACTGATGCCCCTGCTGGAAAGCACACGCATCCTGATATTGCCCCCCCTGGGCTATCTGGAAATGCTGGGGCTTACCCGCAACGCCCGGTTCTTCATGACAGATTCCGGTGGCCTGCAGGAGGAGACCACGGCCCTGGGCGTACCCTGCCTTACCCTGCGTGACAACACGGAACGTGAAATCACCATCGACGAAGGCACCAATACCCTGGTGGGGACAGACGCCCACCGGCTCAGGAGCGAGGTACAGCTGATCCTGTCTTCCGGGGGCAAGGCAGGGCGCATTCCCGAATACTGGGATGGTCACGCAGCAAAACGCATCGTGCAATCCCTGGGCGACTGGCTCGATCGCCGGGCCTTCCACTGAGTCCACCACCATGACCGCCAACGCCATGACCATCGACGTGGAAGACTACTTCCAGGTATCGGCATTCCGTCACCACATCGCCCGTGATCACTGGGACCGGTTACCCTGTCGTATCGAACGCAACATGGACCTCATTCTGGCGCTGCTGGAAGAGCACGGCGTGCAGGCCACGTTTTTCACCCTGGGCTGGATTGCCGAACGCTATCCTGCGATGGTGCGGCGCATCGTGCAGGGCGGGCATGAACTGGCCAGCCATGGATATGGCCACCACAAGGTAACCGAACAAACTCAGCAGGACTTTCGCGAGGACGTGACTCGCAGCAAGGCCATGCTGGAAGACCTGGGTGGACAGGCGGTACACGGTTACCGGGCCCCCAGTTTTTCCATCGATGCCAGCAACCTGTGGGCCCTGGACATTCTCAAGGAGGCGGGCTACCGCTACAGTTCCAGCATTTACCCCGTGCGCCACGACCACTACGGCATGCCGAATGCCCCCCGCTTCCGCTTTCATCCCAGGGGCGAAGCGGGCATTCTGGAATTGCCCGCCACCACCTTGCAATGGTGGGGCCGCAATCTGCCCGCCTCTGGTGGGGGTTACTTCCGCCTGCTGCCTTACGGCCTGTCGCGATGGATGATCCGACAGGTGAATACCATTGACCGGCAACCCTGCATTTTCTACTTCCATCCCTGGGAACTGGATCCGCATCAGCCCAGGCAATCCGGCGTGGGGCTCAAGACCCGGTTCCGCCACTATGTAAACCTGTCACGCATGCCGCACAAGATCAACGCCCTGCTGGGCGATTTCCACTGGGACCGTATGGACCGGGTGTTCCTTGGCAATGCATCCGTCTGACGGATTGAAGGTCCGGCCAGTGGAGGCCGGCGACCATGCGCGCTGGGACACCTTCGTGATGCGTTGTCCGGAGGCCACTTTTTTTCATCGCGTCGGCTGGAAAACCCTCATGGAACAGGGGCTGGGACATCGTACGCACTACCTGCTGGCCGAGGAAAACGGCGAGATTCGCGGCGTATTGCCTCT